>NZ_JAPFCD010000041.1:0-45277 GCF_026153155.1 Photorhabdus aballayi
GGATTCGAACCTGCGACCAATTGATTAAAAGTCAACTGCTCTACCGACTGAGCTAACGACCCATCTGGGAGATCTGTTTTGAATGAAGCTTTAAGATGGTGGGTCGTGCAGGATTCGAACCTGCGACCAATTGATTAAAAGTCAACTGCTCTACCGACTGAGCTAACGACCCATCTTGTGACTTCTCTCGGCAACGGCGGCATATATTACTGATTTCTCCGCGTTACGCAATGATTATTTTTTGAAATTACGTTTAAATGCTTATTAAGCACTCAATCAACCCCGAAAATGTATTACTACATCCTTCCGGGGCCAATAGTTATAGAGTAGAAAGCTTTTTCTCTGCCAATTTAGCTGCATTCGAACCAGGGTATTGTTTCATAACTTGCTGATAAACAGATCTCGCTTTATCCTTCTGGCCCTTGTCCTGCATGATTAAACCAACTTTATAAAGCGATTCGCCACTCTTCTGCGACTTAGGATACTCTTTTACTACCGTAGCAAAGTAATAAGCGGCTTCGTCTTTCTTACCCTTGTTATAATGAAGCTGTCCTAACCAGTAATTAGCATTAGGCACATAACTCGATTTCGGGTAACTCTTCACAAAACTCTGAAAGGCTACAATCGCTTTATCATACTCTTTGGTATTCACCGCCAAATGAACAGCAGCGTCATAATTACCCTTCTCGCTGGCCGTACCGACAAATGAAGATGCCTGATTGCTGCCACTACTTGCCGTTGAAGAAGCTGTATTTGCAGTAGGCTTACTCCCCTCAGAACTGGTAGCCCCTTCCAGTTGCTGATAAATATCCTTCTGCCGCTCTATAATCTGATTGAGCTGATACTGATTCTCCTGAATCTGCCCTCGAAGCATGTCAATATCACGTTGAGAATCAGCAAGTTGTTGCTGGAGCTGAGTTAATAGCTGACTGTGAGCATTGGAAATACGCTCTAATTGGGTAAGGCGCTCATCGGTAGAACCCGATCCGACATTACTGATTGGCGCTTGGGCAATAGCGGCCCAAGGAACCGCTACGCCAACCAATAACGACAGACCCAAAAAATGATGTCTGAAGTTACTGTTCATGAACTACTCTTAGTATGCCAGTACTGCGCGACGGTTTTTGCCATAAGCTGCTTCGTCGTGACCCAGTACAGCTGGTTTCTCTTTACCGTAAGAGACGATAGAGATTTGCTCACCGGAAACACCTTTGCCTTGCAGGTACATTTTCACTGCATTAGCACGGCGTTCACCTAATGCGATGTTGTACTCAGGAGTACCACGTTCGTCAGCATGACCTTCTACAACAACTTTATAAGATGGGTTGCTGCGCAAGAATGCCGCGTGAGCGTCTAACAGCTGAGTAAAATCTGAACCAATGTCGTATTTGTCAAAACCGAAATATACGATATTGTTGTTTTGTAGCTCTTGCATTTGCTGACGAGCTAATTCCTCTGCTGACAGACCCGCATTAGTTTCGTTAACAGTGCCTACACCAGTCTGATCGTTATCAGCATTCTTGTTAGAACTACACGCTGCTACGGCCATAACTGGTAAAGCTAACATCAGCCCTTTTAGCACTTTGTTCAGTTGCATCTCTTTGATCCTTTTAAAATTTGCCATACATATTATTTTATTATGCATCACAGATACGGCGACCAGGCAGGAAATTTTACCTGTCCATCGGTTGCCGGAAGACGCGCTTTGAAACGCCCGTCAGTCGAAACTAGCTGCAATACAGTCCCCAACCCTTGGGTGGAGCTATAAATCACCATAGTGCCGTTAGGTGCGATACTCGGCGTTTCATCCAGGAACGTATCCGTCAAAGTTTGAACGGCTCCCGTTGCCAGATCTTGTTTAGCAATGTGCTGCTTACCACTCTCTGAGCTGACCATCACCACAAAATTACCATCAGCACTTACATCAGCATCCTGGTTTTGTGTGCCTTCCCAAGTGAGCCGTTGCGGAGCACCGCCATTAATATCGATTTTATATAACTGTGGACGACCACCCTGATCAGAGGTATAAACCAAAGTCTGGTTATCCGGCATCCAACTTGGCTCAGTATTGTTACTGCGGCCATCTGTCACCTGACGAATCTGAGCTGAACTCAAATCCATCACGTAAAGATTCAAACTACCCGATTTAGACAGAGCAAATGCCAATTTGCTGCCATCTGGGGAAAATGCAGGCGCACCGTTATGACGCGGGAAGGAAGCAACCTGACGTACTTCACCACTCGCCAAGGTTTGAATAACCAAGGCAGAACGGCCACTTTCAAATGTCACATAAGCCAGTTTGGCGCCATCAGGAGACCAAGCCGGCGACATCAATGGTTCCGGTGAACGGTGAACGGTGAACTGGTTGTAACCATCGTAATCAGATACACGCAGTTCATACGGATATTTACCGCCATTAGTCTTGACGATATAAGCCAGACGAGTACGGAATGCCCCTTTGATGCCCGTCAGTTTTTCAAATACTTGATCACTGGCTGTATGCGCAGCATAACGCAACCACTGTTTGGTCACTTTAAATTGATCCTGAGCAAGCACTGTACCCGGAGCACTCGCAGTATCAACCAATTGATAAGAGATTAAAAAACCACCATCCGCACTCGGTTGGACCTGCCCAACAACAACAGCATCAATCCCCAACGCCGACCATGCAGCCGGTGTCACCTCAGATGCCGTCGTTGGTTGCTGTGGCATACGGCTGGCATCAATAGGGTTAAACTTACCGCTGTTGCGAAGATCGGCCCCAACGATCGCTCCAATCTCTTCTGGCGCATTGCCCGCGCCAGTCCATTTAAATGGCACAACGCCAATAGGACGTGCAGAATCGACACCTTGGGTAATCTCAATCCGAACTTCTGCCTGAACAACCGTGGCCCACAACATTAAAATGCCTAGCACTACTTTAAAAGCCTGCCTCATTAATCTCTCCCTTATCACGCTGGAATAGTCGTAATAATTCGCAGAATATTAACAAACGTCAACAAACAAAACCAGATAGCTTAATAATATAGAATGGTTTTGTTTGTTATTAATAACTTCTATACCCGTCATCTTTCAAGTTTCCTCTTTGTTGGCTGCACTCACTCACCTCGGTCACATCGTTATCTATGCTCCCGGGGATTCGCTCCCTTGCCGTCGCGATGCATCTTGAAATCCATTGGGTATAAATGACAACTTTATTGAGGTTTAAAATCAAGCGGAGCGTTTTTAAACACTTCGTAAACCTCTTTGCTTGGCGGTTTCGGTATTTTCGCTTGTTTAGCCGCCGCTACCGCTGCTTGGCACAACGCCTGATCCCCCCCTTCAGGTTTTACATCAATTAACAAGCCATCAGGAGCAAGCTTAATCCGTAATGTACAGGTACGTCCACGGTACATGTCTGCATCGTAAAACTTATTCTGGATCGCCACCTGGATTTGTCCCAGATAGTTATTAATGTCGGCATTTGAAGCACCGCTTTTCTTGCCGCCGCCTTTACCCGCAGCAGAAGCCCCTCCTTGCTGTTTAGGTGCGTTGGAAGTTAAACCACCCAGTAAGTCATCAACTTCACTTGCCTGTTTAGTGGCTTGCTCCGCAGCTTTTTTCTTGGCGTCGGCTTCGGCCTTAGCTTTAGCCTTTGCATCTGCCTCAGCTTTGGCTTTAGCATCCGCTTCAGCCTTGGCTTTCGCTTTAGCCTCGGCTTCTGCTTTGGCTTTCGCTTCTTCCGCGGCTTTTTGTTTAGCAGCAGCGGCTTCAGCTTCTTTCTTAGCTTCAGCTTCGGCTTTCTTCTGTGCCTCTGCCTGCTCTTTAATCAGTTTTTCTTTTTCAGCCTTAGCCTTTGCCGCCGCTTCTTCTGCCTGTTTTTGCTCTTCGCGGGCTTTGTTTGCGGCTTCTAAAGCTTGCTTTTTCTGTTCTTCCGCTGCCTGTTGCGCCTTAATTCGTTCTTCTTCTACCGCTTTTAAACGCTCCTGCTCTTCAGCCTGTTTTTCCCTTAATTCAGCGGCCTGCTGTTCCGCTTTTTTCTTTCGTAACTGCTCTGCACGCTTAGCATCAGCCTGTTGTTGTTGCTGTTGGTTGTACTGTTGTACTACCGCATTCGGATCGACCATAACAGCATCAATAACAGAACCATCCTGACCACCGCCACCCATTTCAGTCTTGCGTGTCAGGGAACCCCAAATAAGTAACCCGATCAAAATAATATGCAACACAACCGAAACGATAACAGCGCGATTTAATTTATTGTTTTGCCCGTTTGTCTTTCCCACGCTCGATATCCAAGATCTTCAAATAACAGCAACTGTCGGCCAAACTCAGATAGGCTGAGTCATTAGACCAACGGATTTCACACCTGCCCGATGCAGCATGTTGAGTGCCTTAATAATCTCATCGTAAGGCACTTCCTTCGAACCACCGATCAAGAAAACGGTTTTTGGATTCTCTTTTATTCGTGCCTGCGCTTCCGCAATAATTTGCGGTTCAGGCAATAGTTCCAACCGCTCATGGTTAACTATCATGGTGTATTGACCAACACCAGAAACCTCCACGATTACCGGTGGATTATCGGAGCTGGAAACCGTCTTAGAATCTACCGCATCCGGCAGATCAACTTCTACGCTTTGAGTGATAATCGGCGCTGTTGCCATAAAGATAAGCAACAGAACCAGCAATACGTCCAGTAAGGGAACGATATTGATTTCGGATTTCAGCTCACGCTTACGACTACGAGTGCGTGCCATAGCCTCTCCCCTTACTATTTGTTCTCTGCTTTATTTTCAGCAGCGAAAGCCTGACGATGCAAAATAGCCAGAAACTCTTCCATAAAGTTATCGTAATTTTGCTCTAGCTTATTAACACGCTGATTCAGGCGGTTGTATGCCATAACTGCCGGAATCGCCGCAAACAGACCAATCGCCGTTGCAATTAACGCTTCTGCAATACCCGGCGCTACCATCTGGAGAGTAGCCTGTTTTACCGCACCTAACGCGATAAATGCATGCATAATTCCCCAGACCGTACCAAATAGACCAATATACGGGCTAATTGAGCCAACTGTACCCAGGAATGGAATATGGCTTTCCAACGATTCCAATTCACGATTCATTGAGATACGCATTGCACGTGAAGCCCCTGTTACCACAGCTTCTGGCGCATGATTATTTGCATGACGCAGACGGGCAAATTCTTTGAACCCAGAATAAAAAATTTGTTCTGTTCCACCTAAAGAATCTCGACGCGACTGACTTTCTTTATATAAGCGTGATAATTCAATACCCGACCAGAATTTATCTTCAAATGCTTCCGCTTCTCGGGTTGCTGCATTGAGAATTTTGGTCCTTTGAATAATGATCGCCCATGAAGCAACGGAAAAGCAGATCAAAATAAGCATGATCAGCTGCACCAAAAGGCCCGCCTTCAGGAATAAATCTAGAATGTTCATGTCAGTCACTGCTTAAACTCCGCGACAATAGACTTTGGAAGCGCAATCGGCTTCATTTGAGATGTATTCACGCAGGCGATTAACACTTCTGCGCTGTTAATAATTGTTCCATTACCATCAACAATGCGTTGAATAAATGTCAAAGACGCTCTACGAATATCCGTAATTTCACTCTGCACCTCCAACATATCATCAAGCCGGGCCGGGGCACGGTAATCAACCACTATACGCCGAACAACAAATGCAATTTGTTCATCAAGTAAACGCTGTTGATGAATTCCATGCTGACGTAACATCTCAGTACGCGCTCTTTCATAAAAGACGACATAACGACCATTATAAACTATCCCACTCGTATCTGTATCTTCGTAATAAATACGAATGGGCCACCGGAACAACGTATTACTCACTTTCAATCCTACATAAGGCGAATTAACGCTGCCACTATACTCAAGACAATGCGGCTTTGGAATAATGTGCAAATAAAAAATTTATGGGTTAGAGGCCCTATAACATACAGAATTAACTCATAAAGAAATGATACAAACCCCAAATCAAAATCAAGAATGCCAACAAAGGGGAGAAAAAAATGCGCCAGACGATATTTCTTGGCTGGAAACCCACCCCGAAAATCACACCTGTGCATACAGCCCATATTAGCAAAATACCTTGCCATATCTGCAATGAACTGGTGTTAGCCGCAAAACGAGCAGGGTCCCAGAATACACAAGCAGCAAACATTAATGCCGCAATAAGAATAAGGCCCCGAACAGGGCCTTTATCTATCAACACGATTTTTCGCCATTTTTAGCGGCTTTTTCTTCTTCATTATGCTCAAAAGCTAAGGCAGCGATTATAGCGAAACTACAAGCCAAGAGCGTTCCGAGAATCCAAGCAAAATACCACATGCTTTATGCTCCTTAGTACAGTGAATGTTTGTTATCTTCAATAAAGCTTTTATCCAAACGCCCAAACATTTTGTAGTAACACCAAATGGTGTATCCCAGAACAATTGGGACAAAAATCAATGCAACCACAGACATGACACGCAGCGTCATCAGGCTTGAAGTAGCATCCCACATCGTCAAACTGACATTAGGATCAGTGATTGAAGGCATCACAAATGGGAACATCGTTACACCGCAGGCCAGAATGATGCCAGCAATTGTCAGTGAAGAGAACAGGAATGCCCATCCAGCTTTATTCATACGGGTCATCAGCATCGTCAGCATAGGCGAAGCCACACCCAGTGCCGGTAGCACCCACAACCACGGATAATTGTTAAAGTTAGTCAGCCAAGCACCCGCCTGATGAGCAACTTCTTTATGTAATGGGTTAGACTGAGCCATTGTATCTAAGCCGCCAGTCACAACATAACCATCAATACCATAAATCAGCCATACGCCTGCCAGCAAGAAAGCCGCCATTGTCACCAGCGCACAAAGATAAGTTGCGGTACGAGAACGCAGACGCAGTTCACCCGTAGTACGCATTTGCAGATAAGTTGCCCCCTGAGTCACAATCATCATCAAGCTGATCACCCCCGCCAGCAAACCATACGGGTTGAGTAATCCAAAGAAGGAGCCGGTGTAGAACAGGCGGAGTTGAGAATCAACGTTAAACGGCACCCCCTGTAATAGATTACCGAATGCCACACCGATAACTAATGGCGGAACAAAGCTACCGATAAATATTCCCCAATCCCACATGTTACGCCACTTGCGGTCTTCCAGTTTGGAGCGGTAATCAAAACCAACCGGACGGAAGAACAATGCAGATAACACTAAGATCATAGCAACATAGAAGCCAGAGAACGCCGCGGCATAGACCATCGGCCATGCGGCGAACAGCGCTCCACCAGCGGTAATCAACCAAACCTGGTTACCATCCCAATGCGGCGCCACTGAGTTAATCATGATGCGACGTTCAGTATCGTTTTTGCCGATGATACGTAACAGGATACCAACTCCCATATCAAAACCATCAGTTACCGCGAAACCGATCAGCAACACACCAATCAGTAGCCACCATATAAATCGTAGTACTTCATAATCAAACATACGTGAACTCCTGTTTACTGAGCATCAGGTGCTGAAATTGTTTTCTGTTCAAAATGGTAACGACCCGTTTTCAGGCTACTTGGGCCAAGGCGGGCAAATTTGAACATCAAAAACATTTCCGCAATCAGGAATAAGGTATAAAGGCCGCAAATCAGCGCCATAGAGAACAAGATATCGCCGGCAGTTAAATTGGAACTCGCCACCGCAGTTGGCAGAACTTCACCAATTGCCCACGGTTGACGACCATATTCCGCCACAAACCAACCTGATTCTATGGCAATCCACGGCAATGGAATACTGTACAGGGCGGCGCGCAGTAACCATTTTTGTTTACCAATGCGGCCACGGATAACACTCCAAAACGCCAGACCAATCAACAGTAACATCAGGAAACCTGCCGCAACCATGATACGGAATGCAAAATAAAGCGGCGCAACACGAGGAATGGAATCTTTTGCAGCCGCTTTGATTTGTTCTTCACTGGCATCAGTCACTTTGCTGGTATAACGTTTCAGCAACATGCCATAACCCAGATCTTGTTTATTCTCGTTGAATGCCATACGAACAGTCGGGTCGGTGTTGCCTGCACGCAATTCTTCCAACAGATGATAAGCCTTTATACCATTACGAATACGCTGCTCGTGCTGGTCCATCAAATCACGCAGACCAATGACCGGAGTATCAACGGAACGGGTTGCAATCAGCCCCATAAGATAGGGGATCTGAATGGCATATTTGTTTTCCATTTTATCCTGATCCGGGATACCTATCAGTGTAAAAGCTGCCGGCGGTGGTTGAGTTTCCCACTCAGCTTCGATGGCGGCCAACTTAGTCTTCTGTACGTCGCCCATTTCGTAACCAGATTCATCACCCAATACAATAACAGACAGCACAGCCGCAATACCAAAGCTTGAAGCAATCGCAAATGAACGCTTAGCAAATGGAATATCACGGCCTTTAAGCAGGTAGTAAGAGCTGATACCGAGAACGAAGATCGCCCCTGTCACATAACCCGCGGCAACGGTATGGACAAATTTCACCTGAGCAACCGGGTTCAGCACCAGTTCAGAGAAACTTACCATCTCCATACGCATGGTTTCAAAGTTGAAATCAGAAGCAATTGGGTTTTGCATCCAACCGTTAGCAATCAGAATCCAAAGTGCAGAGAAGTTAGATCCTAATGCGACCAACCAAGTTACCGCCAGATGTTGCGTCTTACTGAGACGATCCCAACCGAAGAAGAACAAGCCTACAAATGTAGATTCCAGAAAGAACGCCATCAGGCCTTCAATCGCCAGAGGCGCGCCGAAAATGTCACCGACGTAGTGAGAGAAATATGACCAGTTAGTCCCAAACTGGAACTCCATAGTCAGCCCTGTTGCAACCCCTAGAGCAAAGTTAATACCAAATAACTTGCCCCAGAATTTCGTCATATCTTTATAAATTTGTTTACCGGAGAGCACATATACCGTTTCCATGATCGCCAGCAAAAACGCCATACCGAGCGTTAGCGGAACGAATAGGAAGTGATACATCGCGGTTAAGGCAAACTGTAATCGTGACAGTTCGACAATATCAAACATCTTGACTCCTTGCTCCTAGCAGGAAGACACCGACTTGCGGCAACCTGACTTCATATAAGCGCTTTTCGCAAAGCACTCATGTAGAAGCCTCATAACTACCAGCAATAAATGCCTTTAAAATAACAACTAATAACCAAACAAATTAAAAACTAATTAGACTAATAGTATAGTACGCTTATATTCCCATACAATAAATAGGTTTTACGTGATTCAGATTAGAATTCTGAATATAGATCAAGAATTGCGGTTATTGTTTAATGGGAATTAATTTGATCAAAGTCAATTTAAGCAAATTAAAGCAATAATGCCATAGTAATAACTTGATTTTAGGTATCTTTTTCTGATTAGTGTTAATTACTTTGTCCATTATTTCATTTTGGTTGATATATTGTTAATTATTTGTTTATTTAGATAAATATTGATTTCTATATTGCTGTGAAATGACTTTTAAAATTAACTTGTTATTTTCATCCTTAAGAAAATATTATTATTAACTTTTCCTTTAATTAAATTTCATTTTAATAAATAGCATTAATGAAATTCAGTTTAATTTAATTGGAGAATAACAAATTGAAAATAAAGATTTAATGAATTTAATCGCGGTGGATACTGTCTATACAAATAAAAAGGCCACTTCACAGCGGCCTCATAGATAAATATTTCTTATCAACACTTACTTGCCAGCAAGTAAATCTTTCACAGCATCACCGATGTCTGCCAAGCTACGGACAGTTTTCACACCCGCCGACTCCAGAGCAGCGAATTTTTCGTCCGCCGTTCCTTTACCGCCTGCGATGATGGCGCCAGCATGCCCCATACGCTTACCTTTTGGTGCAGTTACACCCGCAATGTAGGCAACAACCGGCTTAGTGACGTGCTGTTTAATATAAGCCGCTGCTTCTTCTTCCGCTGTTCCACCAATTTCACCAATCATCACGATGGCTTCTGTTTGCGGATCTTCCTGGAACAGTTTCAGAATATCAATGAAGTTAGAACCTGGAATTGGGTCGCCACCGATACCAACACAGGTAGATTGCCCTAAACCGGCATCCGTTGTCTGTTTTACCGCTTCATAAGTCAGTGTTCCTGAGCGGGAAACGATGCCAACTTTACCTGCTTGGTGAATGTGTCCCGGCATAATACCAATCTTACATTCATCTGGCGTAATGACTCCCGGACAGTTAGGGCCAATCATACGCACACCCGCTTCATCCAGTTTCACTTTAACCGCCAGCATATCCAGCGTAGGGATGCCTTCAGTAATGGTGATGATCAGTTTAATACCTGCGTCGATCGCTTCCAGAATAGAATCTTTACAGAATGGAGCGGGAACATAGATAACAGAAGCTGTCGCCCCTGTTGCTTCTACCGCTTCACGAACGGTATTGAAAACAGGTAATCCCAGGTGCTCAGTACCGCCCTTACCCGGCGTTACCCCACCAACCATTTGAGTACCGTAAGCAATCGCTTGTTCTGAATGGAAAGTACCTTGGCTGCCAGTGAAACCCTGACAAATAACTTTAGTGTTTTTATCAATTAAAATAGACATTATTTATTTGCCCCCACTGCTGCTACTGCTTGCTTAGCTGCATCTGTCAAGCTGGTTGCGGCAATGATATTCAAACCACTGTCAGCCAATTTTTTCGCGCCCAGATCAGCATTGTTCCCTTCCAAACGAACAACAACCGGTACGTGAACCCCGACTTCTTCCACCGCGCCAATAATACCGTCAGCAATCAGGTCACAACGAACGATACCACCAAAGATATTGACCAATACTGCTTTCACATTTTCATCTGACAGGATAATTTTAAACGCTTCTGTCACACGCTCTTTCGTTGCACCACCACCCACATCAAGGAAGTTAGCTGGCGCACCGCCATGCAATTTAACGATATCCATCGTTCCCATTGCCAAGCCTGCACCGTTTACCATGCAACCAATATTGCCATCCAGCGCGACATAGTTCAGCTCCCACTGTGCCGCCTGAGCTTCACGGGGATCTTCCTGAGATGGGTCATGCATTTCACGCAACTCAGCCTGACGGAACAGTGCGTTACCATCAGCGCCCAGTTTGCCATCCAGACAAATCAAATCACCTTGAGTAGTAATAACCAATGGGTTGATTTCAACCAGAGCCAGATCGCGCTCCAGGAACAGATTTGCCAACCCTAAGAAAATTTTAGTGAACTGGCTGACTTGTTTACCGGTTAAACCCAATTTAAATGCCAGTTCACGCCCCTGATAAGACATAGGACCAATCAGCGGGTCGATAATCGCTTTATGGATCAGTTCCGGAGTCTCTTCCGCAACTTTTTCAATTTCAACACCACCTTCAGTAGAAGCCATGAACACTACACGACGTGTACCACGATCAACCACAGCGCCGAGATACAGCTCCTTCGCAATATCGGTTGCCCCTTCCACTAAAATCTGACGAACAGGCTGCCCTTGCGCATCTGTCTGGTAAGTAACCAAACGTTTGCCTAACCATTGTTCAGCGAAAGCGCGAATTTCTTCTTTACTGTTAACCACTTTCACGCCGCCCGCTTTACCGCGACCGCCAGCATGAACCTGGCACTTCACCACCCAAGGGCCAGAGCCGATTTTAGATGCAGCTTCTTCTGCTTCACGCGGTGTCGTGCAGGCGTAACCAGCCGGAGCGGGTAAACCATACCGTGCAAAAAGCTGTTTTGCCTGATACTCGTGTAAATTCATGATGTTCTATCCATAATTAAGTCTGAGAAGAGCAAAAATAAATAAGTTGCTCTCTGATTTTTTTGTTGCTTTGGATATAGCCAGTCCAAAGACTGGCTGTACATATACATTTGTTTACTTCAGACTGGGCAGATATTAGCGCGTATCTGCCCTGATTATGTTGCTATACGTCCAGCAGCAAACGTGCAGGATCTTCCAGCATTTCTTTGATGGTCACCAGGAAGCCTACAGACTCACGCCCGTCAATCAGACGATGGTCATAAGACAGTGCCAGGTACATCATTGGAAGGATCTCCACCTGACCATTAACCGCCATTGGGCGATCTTTGATGGCATGCATACCAAGAATCGCACTCTGTGGTGGGTTAATGATTGGCGTAGACATTAAGGAGCCAAATACACCGCCATTAGTAATGGTAAAGTTACCACCCGTCAGCTCTTCAACGGTCAATTTGCCGTCGCGGCCTTTGATAGCCAGCTCTTTAATGCGTTTTTCGAGATCAGCCATGCTCAACGCATCGGCATCACGCAAGACCGGCGTTACCAAGCCACGCGGTGTCGATACTGCAATACTGATATCGAAATAGTTGTGGTAAACCACATCCGTGCCATCGATAGAAGCATTCACTTCTGGATAGCGTTTCAGTGCTTCAACCACGGCTTTCACATAGAAAGACATAAAACCCAGACGCACACCGTGGCGTTTTTCAAACGCCTCGCCGTACTGCTTACGCATGTCTTGAATCGGCTTCATGTTAACTTCGTTAAATGTTGTCAACATCGCCGTGTTGTTTTTCGCTTCCAGCAGACGTTCAGCCACACGCTTACGCAGGCGAGTCATTGGAACACGTTTTTCACTGCGGTGCGGCAACAGAGAATCCTGGACAGAAACAGGGGCTTCTACAGACTTGCTAGCCGCTTTTTCGTTATCAGCCATGTATTTTTCCACGTCTTCACGGACAATACGTCCACCAACACCACTACCTTTAATCGCTGTAGCATCAAGATCATGCTCTGCAATCAAACGGCGGACCGCCGGGCTGAGCGCATCATTGCTCTCTTCTTCTAAACCCGCCGCCTGGCGTTTCGCCAAAGTTGCTTCTGTCTTTTCTTTTATTTCCGCCGGCTTGCCAGTGCTATCGCCCAGACGGATACGACCAAGAAGCTGACGAGACAGAACAGTGGCGTCTTTCTCTTCCAAAATGGCTTCTAAAACACCCGCTTCACTGGCAGGCACTTCCAACACAACTTTATCTGTTTCGATTTCAACCAGCACTTCATCACGCTCAACACGGTCACCCTCTTTTTTGTGCCAAACTGCCACAGTGGCATCAGCAACAGACTCAGGCAGATCCGGAACCAGAATATCTACGCTACTCATTTTATATCCTTTATTTATTCAACGTTCAGTGCGTCATTAACCAGCTCTTGTTGTTGTTGCTGGTGAACTGACGTATATCCAACTGCCGGGGAAGCAGACGCAGGACGACCTGCATAACGTAAAGAAGCCCCGAACGGGATCACTTCACGGAAGTTGTGCTGACTGCAATACCAGGCCCCCTGATTTAATGGCTCTTCCTGGCACCAGACAAAATCATGTACATGAGCATACTGTTCCAGTGTTGACTGAACATCCTGATGAGGGAATGGATATAGTTGCTCAATACGCACGATAGCGACATCAGTTTGTTCATTTTTACGACGTTGCTCCAACAGGTCGTAGTAGACTTTACCTGAACAAAGTACAACTCGTTTAACGCCTTTCGGATCAAGATCGTCAATTTCACTAATAACCGTCTGGAATTTACCGTTAGCTAGCTCATCCAAGCTGGAAACGGCTAATGGATGACGCAACAGTGATTTTGGCGACATAACGATCAACGGACGGCGCATACCGCGCAAAGCCTGACGGCGAAGCATATGGTAGACCTGAGCTGGCGTTGATGGCACACAAACCTGCATATTCTGTTCTGCACACAGTTGCAGATAACGTTCCAAACGGGCTGAAGAGTGTTCAGGCCCTTGCCCTTCATAGCCATGAGGCAGCAGCATAACCAAGCCGCACATACGGCCCCATTTCTGCTCACCAGAGCTGATGAATTGGTCAATAACAACCTGTGCGCCGTTGGCGAAATCACCAAACTGAGCTTCCCAGATTGTCAAGGCACGAGGTTCTGTTGTTGCATAGCCATACTCAAACGCCAATACCGCTTCTTCAGACAGAACAGAATCCCAAACATCGAATGCTCCCTGACCGTTATGAACGTTCGCCAGAGGAACATAAACAGAACCGTTAGCCTGATTATGGATAACCGCATGACGATGGAAGAAAGTACCACGACCAGCATCTTCACCAGACAAACGCACCGGAACCCCTTCATCCACTAAAGTCGCGTAGGCCAATGTTTCTGCGCCGCCCCAATCGAACAATTTATCGCCGTTCGCCATCTCTGCACGGTCGTTATAAATTTTCGCTACACGGGAGTGCATTGTCACTTCTTCCGGGACGGAACTGATACGTCTACCCAGATCTTGCAAACGCTTAGTATCAACTTTATGTGGGTACTCTTCATCCCATTCGTGATTAAGATAAGGCTCCCAAGTAAATGAATGCAGCCCCATTGAGCGCCATTCATCAACGACACAATCACCACGGTCGAGGGCATCACGATACAGGTTAACCATCTCGGTCACATCATCGACTGATATCAAGTTCTCCGCCGCCAGCTTATCGCCATAGATTTTACGTGGCGTTGGGTGTTTCTTGATTTTCTGATACATCATTGGCTGAGTCGCACTCGGCTCATCAGCTTCGTTATGACCATGACGACGGTAACAGACCAGATCGATCATCACATCACATTTGAAGGTATTACGGAAATCCAGTGCTAAACGGGTAACAAATGCTACCGCTTCCGGATCGTCTGCATTAACGTGGAAAATCGGCGCCTGTACCATTTTGATAATATCGGTACAGTATTGTGTTGAACGGGCATCTTTCGGGTTAGACGTCGTGAAACCGATCTGGTTATTGATGACGATACGAATTGTACCACCTACCTCATAACCACGAGCCTGAGACATGTTCAGAGTTTCCTGCACTACTCCCTGGCCGGTAACAGCAGCATCACCGTGGATAGTGATTGGCAATACCATATTACTGCGGCCTTCATCCAGACGGTCACGGCGGGCACGTACTGAACCAATAACTACAGGGCTGACAATCTCAAGGTGAGATGGGTTAAATGCTAATGCCAAATGAACCTTAGCCCCCTCGGTGGCAAAGTCAGACGAGAAACCTTGATGATATTTCACGTCGCCGGTACCAAGGTGCTCTTTATGCTTACCGGAAAACTCATCAAACAGATCAGCCGGTTTTTTACCTAAGATATTAACCAAGACGTTGAGGCGACCACGGTGAGCCATTCCTAGCACAACTTCTCGTGTGTCATGCTTACCCGCATGGCGGATAAGATCCTTCAACATTGGGATCAGCGCATCACCACCTTCAAGAGAGAAACGTTTCGCTCCCGGAAACTTCGCTCCCAGATAACGCTCCAAACCTTCCGCTGCCGTCAGTTCTGCCAGAAAACGCCGTTTTTCCTCTACGCTAAACTGAGAGCTGACAGTTACAGACTCCAGACGCTGCTGAATCCAACGTTTTTCTTCCGTATTGGTGATGTGCATGTATTCAGCGCCAATAGAACCGCAATAAGTGCGTTTCAGCGCTTCATACAAATCAGCCAATTTCATCGTCTCTTTGCCGATTGCAAAAGAACCTACGTTAAATGTCTCTGCAAAATCAGCTTCCGTCAGATTATGGAAAGCAGGATCTAAATCAGGAACACTATCCTGTTTCCATAATCCCAACGGGTCAAGATTCGCATTTTGATGACCGCGGAAGCGGAATGCGTTAATGAGCTGCAAAACTTTAACTTGTTTTGCATCCATTGCTGGATCGCTGACAGAGGAATGATAACGCGTAGTATCTTTCGCAAGACGGCGGAAGTAATCACGCGTCTGCGAGTGGAGTTGTTCACCGTTGAGTCCCGCATTCGGCAATTGTTGGAAAATCTCTCTCCAACTTGCATCAACGGAGTGTGGATCGGTTATATAGTCTTCATAGATCTGCTCTATGTAAGACTGGTTTGAACCAGCCAGGAAGCTTGAATCCAGCCAGTCCTTCATTGCGCCGTTCTGCATTGTGATCCCTTAAGCTTTAAAAGCTTTAGTTTTCGCCGTGGTTAACTATTACCGTTTAAATACGGTATCGATAAAAGGTTCATTTGGACGTGCTCTATGCATGTTCTCTTTTGGGTTTCAGAACCCTTCAAGGAACCTTTAAAAACCGCCTAACCGTTTTTAAAGGTTCCTCGCTTCAAGCTTTTGTCATCATTAGCAGTTGGCAACTCATACTCTTCAATTCTTTGTGCCCTCCACAGAGAAAATCTCGCGGAGGGCAGACCTATTATGCACTATGTTTCAGTAACATAGACTTAATATGGCCGATAGCTTTTGTTGGATTCAACCCTTTAGGGCACACACTGACACAATTCATGATGCTATGGCAACGGAAAACACTGAAAGCATCATTCAGCTTGTCTAATCGTGAAGCCGTTTCAGTATCACGGCTGTCAATCAGGAAGCGATATGCTGCCAGTAAGCCCGCAGGCCCGATAAATTTATCAGGATTCCACCAGAATGACGGACAGGAAGTTGAGCAACATGCACACAGAATACACTCGTACAGACCATCGAGTTTTTCCCTTTGTGCAGGTGATTGCAAATGTTCGCGTGCCGGCGGGTTTTTGCCGTCATTCAGCAAATATGGGCGAATCTTCTCATATTGCGCATAGAATTGCCCCATATCGACAACCAGGTCACGGATAACCGGCAAGCCGGGCAACGGGCGAATAACAATTTTCTTGCTACCACGCCGCAAAGCCGAAACAGGCGTAATACAGGCCAGGCCATTTTTGCCATTCATGTTAAGACCGTCAGAACCACAAACACCTTCACGGCAAGAACGACGGAAAGAGAGTGTTGGGTCCTGCTCTTTAAGCTGGATCAACGCATCCAGCAACATCATATCACGCCCTTCTTCTGCTTCCAGCGTGTAATCCTGCATACGAGGAGCGCTGTCAACATCCGGGTTGTAACGATAAATCGAAAATTCAAGTTTCATAATCTATTCCTCCGCAACTGGATCATCAGCAACTCATTAGTAAGTACGCGCTTTCGGCGGGAATGCTTCACGCAGTTTTGGCTGCATGTTGACATTACGACGCGTCATAGTTTCAGTTTGCGGTAGATAGAGGGTGTGGCATAACCAGTTCGCATCATCACGATCCGGGTAGTCGAAACGGCTATGAGCACCACGACTCTCAGTACGGAAATTAGCAGCAACAGCCGTAGAAAATGCCGTTTCCATCAGGTTATCAAGCTCCAGACACTCAATTCTCTGAGTATTGAACTCTGAGGAAGTATCATCCAAACGTGCATTTTTCAGGCGTTCACGGATAACTTTAAGTTCTTCCAGCCCTTTCGCCATTGCATCACCTTCACGGAATACAGAGAAGTTGTTCTGCATGCACGCTTGCAAATCTTTACGAATTTTAACCGGATCTTCACCCGTACGGGTACTACTATTCCAACGGTTTAGACGTTGCAAAGATATTTCAATATCCGATTCGCTGGCTTCGCGGCTAGTACCTTGCTCCATCAGCGATTCTTTCAGGTGTAAACCGGCGGAACGGCCAAACACCACCAAATCCAACAGAGAGTTACCCCCCAAACGGTTTGCGCCGTGAACAGATACACAGGCAATTTCACCGACAGCAAACAGGCCCGGAATAACGACATCTTCACCTTTTGCGTTAACCATCAGCGCCTGACCGGTAACTTTAGTTGGGATTCCCCCCATCATATAGTGGCAAGTTGGAATAACCGGGATAGGTTCTTTTACCGGATCAACGTGGGCGAAAGTACGGGATAATTCAAGAATACCCGGCAGACGAGACTCCAGCACCTCTTTACCCAAATGATCCAGTTTCAGCTTAGCATGAGGCCCCCAAGGACCATCACAACCACGGCCTTCGCGGATTTCGATCATGATGGAACGTGCTACTACATCACGACCGGCCAAATCTTTAGCATTTGGCGCATAACGCTCCATAAAGCGCTCACCATCTTTATTCAACAAATAACCGCCTTCGCCACGGCAGCCTTCTGTTACCAGAACACCCGCCCCCGCGATACCGGTTGGATGGAATTGCCACATTTCCATATCCTGTACAGGTACACCCGCACGCAGCGCCATACCGACACCATCACCAGTGTTAATGTGAGCGTTAGTTGTTGATTGATAAATACGACCGGCGCCACCCGTTGCCAGAATAGTTGCCTTCGCTTTGAAATAAACCACTTCACCGGTTTCAATACAAATCGCAGTACAACCAACAATACTGCCATCCTGATTTTTAACCAGATCCAATGAATACCATTCAGAAAAAATAGTGGTGTGATTTTTTAAGTTCTGCTGATACAGCGTATGCAACAGGGCATGACCGGTACGGTCTGCCGCCGCGGCAGTACGTGCCGCCTGTTCACCACCAAAGTTTTTTGACTGGCCGCCGAATGGACGTTGATAAATACGGCCATCATCTAAGCGTGAAAATGGCAACCCCATGTGTTCCAGCTCCAGAATAGCCTCTGGACCGGTTTTACACATGTACTCAATCGCATCCTGGTCACCGATATAATCGGAACCTTTCACCGTGTCATACATATGCCATTCCCAGTTATCGTCATGGGAGTTACCCAACGCAACGGTGATACCACCCTGCGCGGATACAGTATGAGAACGGGTTGGGAATACTTTGGAAATCAAAGCACAGGATAATCCCATTTGTGAAATCTGTAGTGCCGCGCGCATACCAGCGCCACCCGCACCAATAACGACTGCGTCAAACTCTCTTACTGGCAGTTTCATCTATACACCCCACACCACAATTGTTCCGTAAATCAAGTAAGCCATCAGTGCAACGATAATCGCCAATTGCAACATTAAACGCAGCGCCAGCGGCTTTACATAGTCAGTTAGTACTTGCCACATACCAATCCAGGCGTGAGCCAGAATGGAAAACAGCGCCAGCACAGTGAAGACTTTAGTGATGGATGAGGCGAAGAAACCCCGCCAGACTTCATAAGTGATCTCCGACGTTGTAATGACGAAGCCCAACATATAAAGAACATATAAAACAATAATCATTGCGGACGCGCGCAATAATAGCCAATCATGGATACCCGTGCGACCCAATGCAGATGCGTTACTTACCATACCAGTACTCCAGCCAGAATCGACAGAATAACAGCAATCCCGATTGCCACTTTGGCAGAGAGACTACCGACCGCTAAGTTTTCTTCCAAGTAGCCGAAATCCATCAGCATATGACGGATACCGCCACAGATATGGTAAGCCAGTGCGGTCAGAATGCCCCACACAATAAACTTAGCGAAAAATCCCGTCATAATATCGGCGGCTTGCTGAAACCCTTCTTGCGAGGAGAGAGACATTCCTAACAACCAGAGGAGAATTCCTACTGCTACGAAAGTAATGACGCCAGAGACACGGTGCAAGATCGAGGCTATTGCAGAGACTGGAAAGTGTATCGTCTGCAAATCAAGGTTGACAGGTCTTTGTTTTTTCACAATTTTGCCCACACAGCTCTTTTATTATTTTCCTTCCTCCGGACCTGGGCGGAAATCAGACAGCGATAAGAGGATACAAAGACACAACATTCAATCAAACGATAGATCCTTCATGTTAAGAAATGTTGTGATTTAGTTACGCTGGGTGCTCCTACAGCAGGGTAATCCGGAGACCTGGCGGCAGTATATGTGCTTCACATTATTATTACAATTCCAACACAATATGATTAGCTACATTTCCACTGAACAGTGATTAAGATCACGATTCAAACATATTGCACAAAATTAATTATCTTGTTTGACAAACTTTAAACATTTATCTTACATATATGGTTGAAAACACTTTTGAGATTGATTTTTGATAAGAGGAAAGACCTCAAGCAAAGCTAAAGTTATGTAACTGTGTAGTCCGCACGAATCATAATCATTTTTGTAGTCAATGCATAAAACATAACTCTCAAAAATTCACTAACAACCTGAAAACCATTGTCGTCCGGGGTGAGATTTCAGCCTTAAATGTGATATTGGCCTGATTTCAGCTTTTCCCTAGTAGTACAGTGTCAGGGGACACAGTATAAGAACCTATTCCACCAGGCATCATAGGTATAGATCATTCTTGTCAATAAATTGGGAACACAGATTGCACAGCAACCGGAGTATGCATACAGTCTGTAAAAGGCGATTCTCCCACAAATCGCTCACCGGCGCGGGCCACGCCAAAGTGCATTCAAAAGTGATCGCTTTTGTCAGAGCACCGTCCAAGCCTGTTCTTGATGACAAAGAATAGTCGATAAAATAGCCTGATAAGATAGACTCTATTACAGTGTCTTTCTGCCGTGGTTGTTAAGAGTTATAAAAATGAAAGCGCTAAGGAGACTGTAATGGCAGATAACAAAGCAACTCTAACCCCAGACGGTTCAGTTGCTATTGAATTGGACGTACTCACACCGACCCTTGGGTCTAAAGTCATCGACGTTCGTACTCTCGGCTCCCAAGGTTTCTATACCTACGACCCTGGTTTTACTTCTACGGCATCTTGCGAATCCAAGATCACCTACATTGATGGTGACGAAGGTGTATTGCTGCACCGTGGCTTCCCTATCGACCAGCTAGCGACAAAATCTACTTATCTGGAAGTCTGCTATATCCTGCTGTATGGTGAAACACCGACACAAGAGCAGTTTGATAAATTTAAAAAAACCGTTACCCGTCACACCATGATCCATGAACAGATCCATCGCCTGTTCAATGGCTTCCGCCGTGATTCACACCCGATGGCAGTACTGTGCGGCGTTACCGGCGCGTTGGCTGCTTTCTATCATGATGCTCTGGATGTGAACAATCCACGTCACCGTGACATTACCGCATATCGCCTGCTGTCAAAAATGCCGACAGTGGCCGCCATGTGCTACAAATACTCTATTGGTCAACCATTTGTTTACCCACGTAATGACCTCTCCTACGCAGGCAACTTCCTGAACATGATGTTCTCTACACCATGCGAAGAATATAAAGTGAACCCTGTACTGGAGCGTGCTATGGATCGCATTTTAATCCTGCATGCGGACCATGAACAAAACGCGTCTACCTCAACAGTACGTACCGCAGGTTCCTCCGGCGCCAACCCATTTGCCTGTATTGCCGCAGGTATCGCTTCTCTCTGGGGGCCTGCTCATGGCGGCGCAAACGAAGCTTGTCTGCGTATGCTGGAAGAAATTCAGTCAGTTGAACACATTCCTGAATTTATTAAACGGGCCAAAGATAAGAATGATGCTTTCCGTCTGATGGGATTTGGTCATCGTGTTTACAAAAACTACGATCCTCGTGCAACCGTCATGCGTGAAACCTGCCATGAAGTGCTAGATGAACTCGGCCTGAATGACAGCCTGCTGGAAGTTGCTATGGAGCTCGAACGTATTGCTCTACACGACCCCTATTTTATTGAGAAGAAACTGTATCCGAACGTGGATTTCTACTCGGGCATTATCCTGAAAGCAATGGGTATTCCATCCACCATGTTCACTGTTATTTTCGCCATTGCCCGTACTATCGGCTGGATCGCTCACTGGAATGAAATGCATGATGCTGGCGTGAAAATCGCTCGCCCACGTCAACTCTATACCGGCTACACAAAACGTGATTTCGAAAGCCAGCTTGAAAAATAATAATAAAATTCGATTACGATAAGGGCGAAGCTCTAGCTTAATAGTTAGGGCTTTATTTAATTGGAAAGATTATTCGGTGAAATTTGATGCCATACCCGTAAGGTTTAAAGCACCGTAGAAATTGATCTCATCACCTTCCTTGTGTATGCTCGTTATCCAAGAGTAGGTACTAGCGACTTGCTCTCTAAATTATCAAACGTAGCCTCTATTTGCGTGTGTAGCGAGATCACCAGGATCAAAATTCACAGTTCTATGAATCGGATAGAATAACGTTATTGACAACAAAACGTTAATTATGAAAAGTCTGTCAAAAGCTTTGAAGCCCACGGTTAGTGGGCTTCGTTTATTTCCGCCTT
This sequence comes from Photorhabdus aballayi, assembly GCF_026153155.1. NCBI lineage: Bacteria > Pseudomonadati > Pseudomonadota > Gammaproteobacteria > Enterobacterales > Morganellaceae > Photorhabdus > Photorhabdus aballayi. The sequence goes on from NZ_JAPFCD010000041.1 coordinate 22,030, forward strand.
AGGAAAACGTGATCAAGCCGGATTTGGAATATCGATAAAAGTGACATCCAACCCATAATTATCAGCCAACCATTCACCCAACGCCTTAATACCATAACGTTCAGTGGCATGATGACCCGCAGCATAAAAATGCAGCCCCATTTCACGGGCGATATGAACCGTCTGCTCTGACACTTCACCGGTAATGAAAGCATCAACACCAAATTCAGCCGCCTGTTGAATAAAACTCTGACCACCACCGGTACACCAAGCAAGTGTACGAATCTCCACAGGTGCATTGTCACCGACATGAAACGCTTTGCGACTAAGAGCCTGTTCAATACGTGAAGTTAACTCAAACGGTGTTATCGGCTGTTCAAATTCCCCATGCGGCACGAATGCATCAATTAATCCAACAACTTTGGCTCCGATCTGATGAGCCAATTGCACGTTATTTCCCAGTGATGGATGAGCATCAAGGGGCAGATGATAACCATATAAATTTATATCATTACAGAGTAGAGTTTTCAGGCGATTACGTTTCATACCACGAATCACTGTTGGCTCATTTTTCCAAAAATAGCCATGATGAACGATAATGGCATCAGCCTGATGACGAACCGCTTCATCTAATAAAGCCTGACAAGCAGTAACGCCAGTAACAACTCGCTGAATATGAGCCCGCCCTTCAACTTGTAAACCATTGGGGGCATAATCCTGAAACTCGTCAATTTTCAGTTCTCGATTAATCACATTTTCCAGCTCAATATTACGCATCATATTCGTCCTGTGTATTGATTGTATAACAATAATATACCGTTACCTGCCTCCAATTGTCAGTTGTCAGCTACTTCTGACTGCCATAACCTGCTCTGACTGTTTTAACCATACGGGCTTATCGCTGGTTTTTACCCATATGCGATACAAATAACTGTAAAAACGGACGCGATCACGACGAAACAACATCACCGGCAACGCTAAGATACCGAAAGTGACAGCGCCAATACGGCGTAAAAGAACTTGATACCAAGGATATTCACGATATGAAGACATATTAGTCCTCCTTAAAATGATCCCACTTTTTCGTAGAATCTTAAAAATAATCAATCTGTAAATTGTTTAAAATTTTATCGCAAAAAATGAAAATTTACCACTTATCTGACCACTTTTAAGACGTTATTATCGCTATATTTTCTATTTTATGTAATTTTATTACACAAAATAGAGTAAAGATGTAATATTACAAACAAATTATGAACATTTTATTAACGATCAGTGAAAATGTTATTAATAGCAATAAGAATTAATTTTTTCATAATCCTTGATCCTGTCATCATCGGTTCCACTTTGCTCAGAGAATGGATTGGACTCAATAGATAATCCTATTGGAAAAAATAAAAAAATATTTACGGATAACGATATAGGCATTTGAAAATACCCGCTTGACTCCGGCAATAAAAGTAAGGATTGCCAATATGAAAACTTTCATTGATAATTATTATATGAGCACGGAAAAATGATGTAAGCTTTTGAAGCATACTATTTTTTCAGAATGTTCGTGGATTAACTATAACAGGTAATAGGAGGAAAGATGAAGATATTAACCGTTATATTATTGATATTAATAACAAATATTTCAGGTTGCGTCTCCAAAAAACATTCTTTTTCTATTGACTATAAAGCAAATGGCGAAACTTTTCATTTGACTCCATTATGTATAGAGGAAATTACCCCGAAAAAAGGCGATAATTACTATTCCATTTTCATCAAAGTAAAAAACAACTCTCATTGCAGTAAACCATTTAATCTCCTTATAAAGCAAAACGTAGGAAAAAAACTATCTGTTTTCTTTAACAATAAACCAATATTGAAAAATACCGATATAATTACGCCAATGCATGTCGAAAATGGCTTCTATCAGACAATAGACTCAAATACAACATTCGAAGAAATAGTCAACTCTTTAAATTAATGGAAATCTATGGCTTATTTTTCCCGAAAAGAAGCCATAGATTAATTAAATATTTTTTAAGACAATTCATATATAGAATATTTTTCGCCAAATCCTAATAATGACCTATTGGAAAATTTCAGAGTAACCGGATCTCTTACCATAATATTAAGCTTTCCTATAAATATATCTTCTGTTGAAAAAGGGAAATACGATAGTAGGCACTAAGCTGGATAGCCCTTAACGACCGCTCTTCCTAATCCCCTTTTATTATCATTTTTATACTTTTTTTACACATCCTCTCACTCTTTTATCAGCTTCTTTGCATCTCCTTCCCTAATATTTATTCATCCAAGCTTTCAGGAGATAAACAGTGAGCATATTCTTCATTTCCGGCGTGTTATTAGTAGTCCTGTTACTGATTTATCTGATTTATGCGTTACTCCATGCGGAGGATTTTTAAATGGCAGCATCCGCTTTTTTATTGATCGCCAGTTTCTTGCTGATTTTGATGGTACTGGCAAAACCACTTGGAAATGTTATCGCTAACATGATAGACGGTAATATTCCACACGGGTTGACTAAAGCAGAATCTGGCCTTTGGCGTTGCTGTGGTTTACAGAAACCTGGCGGTATAATCAAAGAAATGAACTGGTGGCAATACGCATTAGCCATCATTATTTTTAATCTCACTGGACTATTACTGCTATTCACGCTTTTAGTCACACAACAAGCGCTTCCCCTTAATCCTGAACATTTCCCAGGACTCAAATGGGACTTGGCGCTGAATACAGCCGTCAGCTTTATCACCAATACTGATTGGCAGGCATACAGTGGAGAAAACACACTAAGCTACTTTAGCCAAATGACAGGTCTAACCGTGCAGAACTTTCTTTCTGCGGCGACCGGTATTGCAGTAGCATTCGCACTGATACGCGCATTTTCCCGTCATGGCGTCAAAACCGTAGGAAATGCCTGGGTTGATATCACACGTATCACACTTTATCTGCTGTTACCGCTGTCTATGATTATCACGCTAGTTTTTGTCAGTCAGGGCGTGATTCAGAATTTCGAACCATATCAATTAGCCCATACCATTGAAGGCCAACAGCAATTAATCCCAATGGGCCCCGTCGCCTCGCAGGAAGCCATCAAATTATTAGGAACCAATGGCGGTGGATTCTTTGGTGCTAACTCATCACATCCCTTTGAAAATCCAACCACTATCAGCAACTTCATTCAAATACTGTCTATCTTCTTGATCCCTTGCGCACTCTGTTTTGCTTTTGGGCAAGTGGTTGGCGATAACCGTCAAGGGCACGCTCTATTGTGGGCAATGAGCATCATCTTTGTCATTGCCGCCGTAGGCGTCATGTATGCCGAACTGAAAGGAAATCCCCATTTCAGTCTGTTAGGCGCCAACAGTAATATCAATATGGAAGGTAAAGAGAATCGCTTTGGCATCCTCGCAACCTCAATTTATGCGGTAGTAACAACCGCCGCTTCCTGTGGAGCAGTCAATGCTATGCATGATTCTTTCACTGCGCTTGGCGGCATGATCCCAATGTGGTTGATACAAATTGGCGAAGTGGTGTTTGGCGGTGTGGGTTCTGGTTTATACGGTATGTTACTGTTCGTTCTGCTGACCGTTTTTATCGCCGGTTTAATGATAGGCCGTGCGCCTGAATATCTCGGTAAAAAAATTGAAGTATTCGAGATAAAAATGGTGGCGCTGGCGATTTTAGTTACCCCTACGCTGGCTCTTTTAGGAACAGCGCTTGCCATATCCACCACCAGTGGACGTGCCGGTATTTTGAACCCCGGCGCTCACGGTTTCAGTGAAGTGCTCTATGCCCTCTCCTCCGCTGCCAACAATAATGGCAGTGCTTTTTCGGGCCTCAGTACCAACAGTATGTTCTACAACCTGTTACTAGCCATCATCTTATTTTTAGGTCGCTTTGGCATAATCCTGCCAGTACTTGCTATTGCCGGTTCTTTGGCCGTAAAAAAACGCCAGCCTGCCAGCAACGGTACACTCCCCACCTACAGCACACTGTTCATCAGTCTATTGATTTTGACCATCATGCTAATCGGTGCGTTGACTTTTATTCCGGCTCTAATCCTTGGCCCGGTAATTGAACATTTACAAATCTGGCTAACGGCCCGATAAGCGCCAAAGAGAGGAATATCATGACAAACAAGCAACAGACATTATTCGAGCCCGCTTTAATTCGTAATGCCCTGATTGATTCAGTCAAAAAATGTCATCCGGCCGCACAATGGCGTAACCCAGTGATGTTTGTAGTCTATCTAGGCAGTGGATTAACCACCATTTTATGGATCGCCATGTTAGCGGATCAGTTTAAGGGAAATACGTTGTTCACCGGTAGCATTGCCTTATGGCTGTGGTTTACTGTGCTATTCGCTAACTTTGCCGAAGCACTGGCAGAAGGCAGAAGCAAAGCTCAAGCAGCCAGTCTCAAAGGGGTAAGGAAAACCAGTTGGGCGACTAAACTCACCTCAGCCAATCGTAATGCAGTCAGAGAGAAAGTCCCTTCTGACAGCCTGCGCAAAGGGGATATCGTCATTATTGAAGCCGGTGAAACCATCCCTTGCGATGGTGAAGTTATCGAAGGCGGCGCTTCTGTTGACGAAAGTGCAATCACCGGAGAATCTGCCCCAGTTATCCGCGAATCTGGTGGTGATTTTTCCTCTGTGACTGGCGGCACCCATGTACTATCTGACTGGCTGGTGGTCGAATGTTCAGTTAATCCCGGCGAAACTTTTCTTGACCGCATGATTTCAATGGTGGAAGGAGCTAAACGTCGTAAAACCCCAAACGAAATCGCACTGACTATCCTATTAACGGCTCTGACAATCATTTTTCTATTGGTATGTGTCACCCTGCTACCATTTTCAATATTCAGCGTGGAAACTAACCAATCTGGTCAACCTATCACTGTCACAGTATTAATAGCGTTATTAGTCTGTCTTATTCCTACCACTATTGGTGGTTTACTTTCTGCAATTGGTGTTGCAGGCATGAGCCGCATGCTAGGCGCGAATGTTATTGCCACCAGCGGACGAGCCGTTGAAGCGGCGGGTGATGTGGACGTGTTGCTACTGGATAAAACCGGTACCATCACCTTGGGAAATCGCCAAGCATCCCAATTTTTACCTGTTCCCGGCGTGACGGAACAACAGTTGGCAGATGCCGCTCAACTCTCTTCTTTAGCCGATGAAACACCAGAAGGCCGCAGCATTGTCATTCTGGCAAAACAGCGATTCAATCTGCGTGAACGGGATTTGCGATCACTGAACGCGACTTTTGTGCCTTTCTCCGCCATGACTCGAATGAGCGGCGTTAATGTGGAAAACCGCATGATCCGCAAAGGCGCTGTCGATGCCATCCGCCGCCACATTGAAGTCAATCACGGAAAATTCCCAGAAGCAGTGGAAATTTTGGTACAGACAGTAGCACGTAAAGGGGGTACCCCGCTGGTTGTCGCAGAAAATCAGCAAGTCCTTGGGGTTGTCGCACTGAAAGATATTGTCAAAGGCGGCATTAAAGAACGGTTCAGTGAAATGCGCCGTATGGGAATCAAAACCGTTATGATTACCGGCGATAACCGTCTGACCGCGGCTGCGATTGCCGCAGAAGCCGGAGTCGATGATTTTCTGGCGGAAGCTACCCCCGAAGCCAAACTAGCGCTGATCCGTCAATATCAATCTGAAGGTCGTCTGGTCGCCATGACTGGTGATGGTACTAATGATGCCCCTGCACTTGCTCAGGCCGATGTTGCTGTCGCTATGAATTCAGGCACTCAGGCAGCCAAAGAAGCCGGCAACATGGTGGATCTGGATTCCAATCCAACCAAACTGATTGAAGTCGTCCACATTGGTAAACAGATGTTGATGACACGTGGTTCTTTGACCACATTCAGTATCGCCAATGATATCGCAAAATATTTTGCCATTATCCCGGCGGCGTTTGCTGTCACTTATCCGCAATTAAATATCTTGAATATCATGCATCTGCACTCTCCCTCCTCGGCGGTTTTATCGACAGTTATCTTTAACGCACTGATCATTATTTTCTTGATCCCATTGGCGTTAAAAGGCGTGAGCTACCGGCCAATGAATGCCTTGTCGCTTTTACGCCGCAACCTGTGGATTTACGGTTTGGGTGGTCTGATAGCGCCTTTCATCGGCATCAAACTGATAGATATGTTGCTGACTTTGCTGATACTTAAATAAAGGTGATGAAAATGATTTGGTTACGTTCTTCTGTTGTGTTGTTGATATTTCTGACACTGATTACCGGCGTAGCTTATCCATTGCTGGCGACAGGTTTATCAGAGTTGCTGTTTCCTTATCAAGCACAAGGCTCTATGGTAAAACATGATGGTCAAACCGTTGGCTCTGAACTGATTGGTCAACCCTTCACTAAAGCAATCTATTTTCAGGGGCGCCCTTCTGCTACCGTAGATTATCCCTATAACACGATGGCCTCTGGCGGCAGCGATTTGGCGATCTCCAACCCGATATTAAATGATGAAATAAAACGCAGAGTTGAGCAACTGCGTCAATTTAACCGCCAACCAGACATTCCTGTGCCGGTTGATCTGGTAACCGCATCCGCTAGCGGCCTTGATCCCCACATTTCACCCGCAGCCGCTGACTTTCAAGCACAGAGAGTCGCTGAGGCGCGCCGTTTACCGGTTAACGTGATAAAACAAGTAATCAGGGATAATATTGAGCCGCCACCATCGGAATTCCTCGGTGAGCCAGTGATTAATGTGTTAAAACTTAATTTTGCCCTTGATAATTTGCAAAAGAAAAAACAGTAAGGCTGGAATATGGATCAACACGAACCACAGCGCCCTGACCCTGATGAATTACTGACACTGGTTACTGAGAAACAGCGCGGTAAATTAAAAATATTTTTCGGTGCCTGCGCTGGCGTGGGAAAAACCTATGCCATGTTGCAGGAAGCGCAGAGATTGCGTGCTCAAGGGCTGGATGTGGTTATCGGCGTAGTAGAAACTCATGAGCGGCAAGGAACTGCCGCTTTACTTGCTGGTCTGCCACAACTGCCGCTTAAACAGATCCACTACCGACGACGCAGAATCACCGTCTTTGATCTTGATGCCGCCATTGCCCGCCATCCAGCCATGATCTTGATGGATGAATTGGCATTCAGTAATCCCCACACCAGCCGTCATCCCAAACGCTGGCAAGACGTTGAAGAGTTGCTTGAGGCTGGCATAGATGTACTGACTACCATCAACGTTCAGCATCTGGAAAGCCTCAATGATGTTGTAGGCGATATTACCGGTATCCGGGTCAGGGAAACCATCCCGGATCACATCTTTGATCAAGCGAATGAAATTGTCTTGGTTGATCTGCCCCCAGATGATCTGCGCCAGCGACTCAATGAAGGTAAAGTCTATATTCCTAGCCAAGCTGAACGCGCCATTGAACATTTTTTTCGCAAGGGTAATTTGATTGCATTACGGGAACTGGCTTTACGCCGTACAGCCGATCGCGTTGATGATCAAATGCGCGCTTTCCGCGACACACAAGGACATGAACCGGTTTGGCATACCCGTGATAATCTTTTGCTATGTATTGGGAACAGCTCTGGTAACGAAAAGCTCATCCGCACTGCCGCTCGCCTTGCAGCTCGATTAGGTTGTATTTGGCATGCAATCTATGTTGAAACCCCAAAACTATACCAATTGCCCGAAGGTAAACGGCGCACTATTTTAAAAGCGCTCAGATTAGCGCATGAATTAGGCGCTGAAACGGCGACACTTTCCGATTCAAACAAAGAGAAAGCGGTATTACGTTATGCCAGAGAACATAACCTTGGCAAAATTCTAATAGGCCGTCGCTGTACATCCAAACAGAAGCTATTTGGCTGGCAATGGCGCCCAAGTTTTGCTGACCGACTGGGAAAACTGGGACCAGATTTAGATCTGGTCATTGTCGCATTAGAAGAACGCAGACAATCAGATAAAGAGCAGGACAACCGCTCTGTCAGTGAAAAATGGCGAGCACAGGTTCAAGGCTGTCTGATCGCCATTGCACTCTGCACACTAATCACCCTGTTCTCCCGAACGTTTTTACTGACCCTCGATAAAGCCAATCTTGTCACGCTTTATCTGCTTGGCGTCGTTATCATTGCGCTATTTTACGGACGCCGACCATCAATATTTGCCGCTTTTATTAATGTCATTAGTTTCGATATCTTCTTTGTACAGCCTCACTGGTCCCTTGCCGTCACCGATATGCAGTACCTGCTGACCTTCACTGTTATGTTGATAGTGGGTGTCGTCGTCGGAAACCTAACAGCGGGAATGAGATATCAGGCGCGCATTGCCCGTTACCGCGAACAACGAACCCGCAATCTCTATGAAATGACCCGTGAACTGAGCCGGGCACTGAATGAAGAAGATATTGCCCGTACCAGTTACCATTTTCTTACTAACGGTTTTCAGGCTAAAACTGGCCTCTTTTTACCCAATAAGGATGGCAACTTATATCAACTAACGACAAATAATGGCGGCCATATGCTGATTGATGACGCTATTGCAAAATGGAGTTTTGATAAAAATCTGCCGGCCGGGGCGGGAACAGATACTCTACCTAGCGTACCTTACCAACTACAACCTATCGCCACACCTTCTCAGACACTGGCTGTATTGGCTATTGAACCATCCTATTTGCGCCAGTTACTGATCCCTGAACAACAGCGATTACTGCAAACATTCACCGGCCTGATCGCCAATGCACTGGAAAGATTGCAACTCTCGCGCCGGGCAGAATCCGCTAAACTGGATACAGAGCGGGAACAGTTACGTAACTCGCTTCTGGCGGCCCTGTCTCACGACTTACGCACACCGCTGACAGTTCTGTTCGGACAAGCGGAAATCCTGATGCTGGATTTATCTGCTGAAGGCTCGCCACACACCAAACAGGTGAATCAGATCCGCCAACAAATTCTCAGCACTTCCCGTTTGGTTAATAACTTACTGGATATGGCCCGTATCCAATCGGGAGGAATTCAGCTCAATCTGGAATGGCAATCGCTGGAAGAGATCGTCGGCAGTACCTTACGTTCGCTGGAATATGCGCTCAACCGTCATCCAGTCGCGGTTTCCCTACCATCCTATTTACTGTTGCATTGCGATGCCAGTTTACTGGAACGGGTATTTATCAACCTGTTGGAAAACGCAATCAAATATACCGATGAGCAAACACCGCTGGGCATTAAAGCGATAACAGAAAAAAATCAAATTCATATTGAAGTTTGGGATGCAGGTAAAGGCATTCCGCCGGAACAAGAACAGTTAATTTTCGATAAATTTTCCCGCGCTCGCAAAGAATCTGCGATTCCGGGCGTCGGCCTTGGATTAGCAATTTGCCGGGCAATCATTGAACTCCACCAAGGAAAGATTTGGGCGGCCAATAACGAAAAAGGTGGAGCAAGTTTTCACTTTGTTTTACCGTTAGAAAAACCACCAGAAATTGAAGAGCTCACTGAGGAGATGTGATTATTACTAGCAATAACACCATTTTGATTATTGAAGATGAAAAAGAGATCCGACGCTTTGTCCGGCTAGCGTTGGAAGGTGAAGGCTATCGCGTATTTGACAGTGATACGCTAAAACGGGGCTTGATTGAAGCGGGAACCCGTAAACCTGATTTAATTATTCTTGATCTGGGCTTGCCGGACGGTGACGGCATTAACCTGATCCGTGATCTGCGCCAATGGAGCTCAATTCCCGTTATTGTTCTCTCTGCCCGTGATAAAGAAGCGGATAAAGTTGCGGCATTGGATGTTGGCGCCGATGACTATCTGAGTAAACCTTTTGGCATCAGTGAACTATTGGCAAGAGTCCGGGTTGCCTTACGTCGTTTTGCCAGAACTAATAAAGAAGAATCGATCGTCCATTTTTCTGATGTGGTTGTCGATCTAGTTAACCGCCGAATCACCAAAAACGATGAAGAACTGCATCTCACCCCGATTGAATTCCGGTTGCTAGGCGAATTATTAGCAAATAGCGGCAAAGTACTCACCCAACGCCAATTACTCAACCAAGTTTGGGGCCCTAATTATGCTGAACACAACCATTATTTACGGATTTATATGGGGCATTTACGGCAAAAATTGGAAACCGACCCAACCAGACCAAAACATTTATTGACTGAAACCGGTATTGGTTATCGATTTATGCCTTAATGCCTGAGGCTGACTACGAATAACATTTCAAATAAAAATGTTGCTCGAACCTCAGGCAATTAACACCCTTATTTTAAAGAAACTCAGCTCAGACAGTTACAAGATACCGCTAATCGCCTGACACATATTTTCAGATAAATAATGGGCGACAGATTCTTCACAGCAAGAACCAATAATATCGGCACCCGGAAGAGCTTGTTTCACCCTATTATGCGCCGTTCCCATTATGACCCCTTTAGCGACGGTTGAAAGCATTTCCACATCATTCATACCATCACCAAACGCCATCGTTTTATCAATTGGGATACCAAGAAACCCGGCGAGTTGAATTAAAGCTTGCCCCTTCGAAACACCACTACCCATTACCTCCAGACACCAAGGAAATGAAAAAGCGACACTGACATTATCAGAAAAGAGATCAATTAAATGACGCTCTAATTTAACCAATGCATCATGATCTCTACTCTTATGAATAAAGAAAACTTTTTCAACCGCATCACAAGGCATTTCATCAACATGCTTGAATATTGGATTGAAATTATTATTCTGACTAAAATCGCTAAAATTATGCTTTACTTCACTGGTTAGCCATTGAGAGCCACAATACATATTGATCACTAAGTCATTATCCGCCTGAGTTTCTTCAATCACTCTTTTTACTACGTGACTTGGCAAATGTTGGCTAATATCCAGGTTCTTACAAGCACTGGTTAATCTAGCGCCATTCGACGTAATCAAATGCACAGGGATATCAAAATCACCAATAATCGAATTCACATCAGCATGATGCCTGCCGGTTGCAAATACGATCTGCTTTCCGGTACTTGATAAATCAGTAAGCACCTTGCGGGTAAACTTACCAATTGTATCTCCTTGAAGTAAAAGCGTCCCATCGAGATCTGTGGCAATGAGATTATACATAGAGTGTTCCAGTGTTAAAGGCCGATCACCTAAGCTTTATTAAGTAATTCGAGCGATGCCTGCTTGGTAAATGTCATCCGTTCTTCCAGACTATGATTATCCTTTTCATAATAAATTGTTGCCTCTAAATCAATCTGAGGTCTTGGTGTTATTTTTTCCAATATTGGCATCGTGTCAAGGAATAATTGTCTGGCATAGCTAATAGCCCGCGTATAAGTCTCGATGACCTCTTCAAATTCAGGGTAAATAGAAAACGAGATCTGATTGACAATCGGCCCGGCATCAATACCTTCGTTGATTTCATGGATCGTCACACCATGAGACTGATCTCCGTTTTTCAAAGCCCAATTAACCGGTCTTACGCCTCGATATTTAGGTAAATAAGACAAATGGATATTTAATATTTTCTTACACGAATTAATGAATTTTAAAGGCAATATCCGCTTATGAAATACGACAAAACATAAATCGCAAGTGAAATCACCACTTTCATAGCCTGGTAGATTTTCAACCTTATTATCTTCAATAACAGAAATATTATTTTGATAACAGAAATCGATTAACGTCTGATCAGTGCTTACAGGTTCGAATTTATCTGCCACCACGTGCGATATTTTATAGTCTTTATGATTTAAGAAATACTGACAGATGAAAATTGCCAATTCTCCTTTACCACAAATTACCACTGTTTTAGGATTATTCATTCGCAAACCTCTTTAACTTCCTTAATCGCCTTCATGTCATTAATATTTATTTGCCATTGCATAATTGTACGTAATGCATTTATTAAAACTTCATTATCGCTTTGTGTTCTGCAAGAAATACGCAAATAGAGATCAGAGTCTGCATTTCCTTTGCCAGAACACTCTTTTACATACAGCCCATGAATATCTAAAAGTAATCGCGAGATAGTATTTGCATCAGAAATGTGCAATTTACAGTAAACAAAATTAGAATCTGTCTCAAATGCGGTAATACCCTCTATTGAGTTTAATTCCTGCTGTAATTTTAACGTATCACTAATCACTTTTTCACAGCTTAATTTATAGCTCTCTCTATATTGAGGCAGTCTTAATAAAAACTCTTCAGCAAAACCATTAATATTCCAAATTGGCAACACAGATCTTATTTTACTAAGTAATTCTTGATTTGCCGTGGCAATATATCCTATACGAATACCACCAATCCCGAAGGTTTTACTCATGCTTCGAATAACAGATAAATTCTTATAGTTATCTAAATGCTTTAACATTGTGTCATCACGCATTTTAGAGAAATCTAAGAAAGATTCATCAACAACTAAGTCGATATTTAATGTCAACAATTCGCCAGCCAAATATAACAGGCTATCAATAGGTGTCAATTTACCTGTCGGGTTATTAGGTGATTCAATAACAACCACACTTGGTTGCTCTTCCTTTACCAAAGTTAGTACTTCATCAATATCTATCTCAAAATGCTGATGCTCTTTGGTATAACTATATATCGTTCTTGCTTTTCCAAAGCAATTAGCATATTCATTAAATGAAGGTACAGTGACTAAGACTTTTCCTGTATAAACATCAGGAAGCCGTTTAATTATCTCAGCAGCACCATTTGAAATACATAATTGCGTTTTTTCTATCCCAATAAATTCAGATAAAGCATGTTCGACTAAACGATTCCCGCCAGGATAATTTAACAATATTTCATCAAAATTATTCTTTATTTCATCTTTCAATTTTTTAGGTGGAAAGTTGAAATTATAAATTAAACCAAAGTCAATAATAGGATAACGCCAGTAACCACCGTGCCTGTTTTGCACAAGGTCTAATTTATTATTACTTGAAATGAAATCACAAATAGCAAGATCATAAGTATTATCTACTTCATACCATTGAGAATTATCAACAATACTGGCTTTAAATTCAGCGACATTATTCAGCAAAGACTGTTTAAATATATCTTCATAATATAATCCAGTCGATCCGCTATTAACGTAACTTTCTAGCTCTTTAACAACATATTCAGCAAAATTAGCGGTGCAAATATTATAAATATTTACCGTCTTATATTGACCTTCTTCAACCTGATAGTTGTTATCTTTCGTGGAATTTAGCGCAATGATATTATCATTATCGACTTTTGCATAAGTTCCTTCCATATTTGGGCTAAGAGGAGAAACAAGTACATTAAGATCTCCCGCTTTTAACATGACACTTTCTAAGCATTTCTTAGTAAAGAAGATATCGCCTTCAAGAATCAAGGTATCCTGCTTAATCCAATTTCTAGCGAGATATAAAGAATAGATATTATTCGTCGATTCCCACTTATCACTATTAACAAATTCAATATGCAAGTTATATGCGTTTTGTTTAATATGAGACATTAAAACATCGCTCTTATAACCCACCACAATAATAACTTTTTCAATACCGACAGATTCGATATTCCTCAGCGCATTATCGATAAATGATATCTGATTTGTTTCTACCAAAGGTTTTGGTTTATTTGATGTTCTAGTTGATAATCTACTGCCTCTTCCGGCACAGAGAAGTATTACGGTTTTTATATTCATAGTCAGTCTTAATTGATTATTTTAAATTGCTGTTAAAAGGTTATTTTTATTGTTAAATAGGAATTAACCTAAAATGTAGTCCGTTAATAATATAAAATTGATATTGAATTAAATATCAATTAAATACGATGTCATATATAACATGCTGATATACCCAAACTCCATCAATTCTTCCATGAAAACTTGCTTCTCCACCATTTTCACCGCCAGTCTTTACACCAGATCCCAGACCGAATGTGTGAAAATTATTGAGTGCTTCACCAGAAGTTGATATAGGATTTAATTTTTCATTAGTTAGCAAACCATATCTATCACTCTTAAATTCAATAGGAATATTATTTTCATTAACTATTTCAACAAGTTTAGAATGATACCCGGTACAATGAATAAGCACATCATCACAGTTAATGAGTTTAATAATTTCATCATCAGAAATTTCTGAAATATTCAAGATAGAAATATTTTTATATTTTCTTTCTTTAATTTCTTGTGCAAAAGCAAAAGAATCATATCTCAGACCTGAATATCGATTAACCCGACCACTTAAAGGACAAATGTCTTCCTGCGTGAAGTCATAACCATAAGATTCTGCACTTAAAGGTGAATCAAAAAACAACTTGAAATCTTTATTCACAAAAACATTTATTTTTCCTGCAAATTTTAATTGTTCTATAAGCCTAATCAAACAAGAAACAGAACTGTGTGACGAACCCAATATTGATATATTTCTTACACTGCCGCTATTAATGATCTCATCATAAAAACCTTTAATGAAATCACCTGATGTAATATTTTTTCTATTATGTAATAATCTGGATTTATTTGGACTTCCACCGATATTAAACAATACTTTCCGCGCTGATATAATATAATCTTCATTATTTTTATGATAAGTTATATCGTAGTTACCATCTTCATTCTGCTTAATCTTTTTTACTTCCGCACCAGTCAAAACACCAAACCGATCACCATATTTGTTTTCCTGAATAAAGTGTGCAACTCTCTCCAAATATTGGCCGACAAACCTCAATTCAACTGGCTTATCTTTATTGGCGCTAAAATGTTCCCACTCCGATGTTGATCTTATATATTGACTCAGTTCATCATCACAGCCGTCAAATTTCTCTAAAAATACACTACCTAAAGAGTTCGCGGTAATCTTATATTTCTTTAATGAACCAGAACCAACCATTTCTGTTTTTTCTAAAATCAGGCAATTATTTATGGCTTCATCTCTTAATAAATCCGGGATTAATGAAATATTTGCAGGCCCCGCACCACACATTACCACATCATAAAACTGCTTATTCATTGACAAACCCTAACATTTTTAACGAAATTTGTGTTTCAATAACATTCCCGGCAAACTCATGACGAGTCTGTTTATAACCAAGAGGTTGCCCATCCAAACCCGCCTTAATAACATCACTGTGATTAATTGTTTTATCCTCATTGCGGGAATAAACCAATAGTTCCTTCTCATAATCAAATGCTAAACAAGGAATACAACTTAATTTTAGTGTTTTGGCTAATTCAAGTCTATGATGACCATCAATAACCACATTTGTTGCTTCATCAATCCAGATTGGTTGAGTCCAAAAACCTTCAAGTTTAACTTTCTCTATTAACTGTTCAACACGAACAGGACAATGTAATTCAGTTGGCCTAAGATTTGAGACTTCTTCTAATATTAATTTCATGTTTATCCCTTAGTTTAAACATCCGACAGAAAATTACCAACATCAACACACTTAATATAGCTAATAATTGAAATAATACTCCACCATCAAATAATTGGATAATAGTGCCACCAACCAATGGAGAGATAGAAAAACCAATACTATAAAGTGAGGCTGCACCAAAATATGCGCCACGTAAATCATTTGGCGCCAAACGATCGATAAAAACATTTACACACGGAAACAAAATAGTTTGACTGATACTCATGGTAAACGCGGCTATATACCACAATAAATAAACATCATAATACTTGAATGAAATAAAGAACATTAATTCAGATAAAATGAGTAATACAGACCCTATATTTATTTTTGTTTCTAACTCCATATTTTGCGCTAATATGGAAAACGGTAACTGCATAACGACGATGGTTATCGCATGTAACATAATAAGCGAAGCAATAAACTCAGCATACCCATTAAACCCTAATGAAGTAATTAACTGTGGCAAAGTTGAATCAAAGTGACCAAAAATAAACATCATGAGAATATTATTTATGACCAGCATTAAAAACACACGATCATTCAATAAAACCTTTATCGTTCCTTTAAAATCATCATTATTTGTTAAGTTTATTTTTATTTTCTTACCAAATAGATAAACAGGGATCATAAAAATCACATAGGATACCGAAACAATCAGAAAAGAAATAGAATTAATGTCCAGACTTAATTTTATTCCTAAATAAGGCCCGACTACCGCCCCGGCATTTAGAAATAAATACCTTAAGTACATGGCATTCTCTCTTACTTGCTTTTCCTCAATAATATCACCAATAACTGCTTTTATTGGGTTATTTACAAGCGCCCAAGAAATATTCGCTAATAAAGTGCCAATAATAAAACCAGATTGGTGTTCAGATAACCATAATATTAAATATGCCAATGAAGATATAAGACATCCAATGACAATTATCTTAGCCCGGCCGACTTTATCAGAGAAGTAACCTGCATAAAAACTTAATATTGATGAAATCGCAATGGATAAAGAGAGAACTAATCCAATCATCGATGCAGTAAAATTGAACTTTGTATATAATATGATGGATATAAAAGGCCATACCATCATTGATGTTGATCTTGTTACAAAAGTCCCCAGGAATAGACCCCATATACATGCCGGTATGGATGTATAATTATTAAGAGAAAAATTTTTCATTGCTATGTTCTTATATTATTTATATTGATATCTTTTAAACCAATCATTTGAGATATTTATGAAATCACATAAAACCCACTCGCCCCTACAAAAAATAAAATGTAGAGGAAAGCACTAGGATGATCTGTACGATAAAGTAAACCCAATGGTATATAATTTATCTTTAATATATTATCAAAACAGATGTTAATTGCAAACAGAATATGACATTTTTGTTACATGTTAAACGTAGAGCAAATGCTGGTGATGTTAATGAGCAACATAATGACATAAGTACCCTGCACTTTAACAGGCAAAAACACAGGTAAAAATGGCCCTTAATCTCAGATAAAAACCTTTCAGTTCAATATTTATCTATTCAAATAGTCATTAATCAACTGAGAAACGCAACTTAATCTAACCCCAAAATAAACTGTAATATTATGTTCAAAGTGAAACATATAAATAAAACTATATTTTAGTTTAATAGCTAAACTCCGGTAGGGATAATTATTATTTATAGATTTATATGAAGCCATCTGAGATTAAAACTGGAAACTATTTCACAGGCACAAAATATTCACTAACTAAAATTGGGATTAGTAATGAGTTTATTCTTTAATTTCCTTAATGAGAGTAATGGTATATTCACACAAAGAGAATTGTCTTATCATCTCAATTCATTTGATACTAACAACAGGATTTATTCGCGATGGGTACCTGGCTTATCTATGCCTTATTATCAGCGTTTACTGCCGCTTTAGTCGCTATCTTCGGGAAAATCGGTTTGCAAAATCTCGATGCCAATACAGCAACAGCGATACGCGCAGTCATTATGGCGTTGTTTCTTGTCGGCGTGGTTGTAGTGCAGGGAAAATTAAATCTGATTAGTGAAATACTGGTAAACCGCAAGGCGCTGCTTTTTATCGTTTTAAGCGGTGTGGCGGGGGCGTTGTCATGGTTGTTTTACTTTCTGGCAATTAGAAACGGCAATGTTTCTCAGGTTGCCCCGATTGATAAACTCAGTGTCGTGTTTGCTGTCATCTTGGCCGTTATCCTATTTGGTGAAAAAATATCACTGATGGCCGCAGGCGGTGTTGTATTAATTGCTGCCGGTGCATTAATGGTTGCTCTAGGCTGAAAAATAAAAAATCCGCAAAAGCTGTTATCACTATTGCGGATTCTTTTTAATCGGCCAAAAAGATCAACCAGCGGCAAAAACCTGGTTAACGATATCCAGTGCTTCCTGCTCAATCTTCTGCCGGTGCTCAGGGCCAAGGAGACTTTCACAATAAATTTTGTAGGCTTCTTCTGTCCCCGATGGGCGAGCAGCAAACCAGCCATTTTCCGTTATCACTTTTAAACCGCCGATTGACGCTCCGTTACCAGAAGCTTTTGTCAACCGAGCTGTGATTGAATCACCAGCAAGCTTATCCGCTTTCACCATTTCTGGCGATAATTTGGCTAATAATGCCTTCTGTTGATAAGTTGCCGGCGCCTGAATACGGCTGTAACTTGGTGTACCGAAGCGGGCTGCCAACTTATTGTAATGCTGCTGCGGATTTTCCCCTGTTACTGCGGTCATTTCCGCCGCCAGCAAACACAAGATAATCCCATCCTTATCTGTAGACCACGGCGTTCCATCAAAACGTAAGAAAGAAGCACCCGCACTCTCCTCTCCGCCAAAGCCTAGCTCACCTTTATGTAACCCATCAACAAACCACTTGAAACCTACGGGTACTTCCACCAATTTACGGCCAAGATCCGCGACAACCCGATCAATCATGGCGCTGGATACCAATGTCTTACCTATCGCAACACTTTCTGACCATTGCGGACGATGGCGGAATAGGTAATTTATCGCGGTCGCCAGATAATGGTTCGGATTCATCAAACCGGCAGGGGTGACAATACCGTGGCGGTCATAATCAGGATCGTTGGCAAAAGCCAAATCAAACTTATCGCGCATGGCTAACAAACCCGCCATTGCCCAAGGGGACGAGCAATCCATACGAATGACGCCATCATGATCCAAGTGCATAAACCGGAATGTTTGATCGATTTGATCATTAACCAATGTCAGATCCAAATTGTAGCGCTCGCCGATACGCTGCCAAAACGCAATGCCAGAGCCCCCTAAAGGATCAATACCGATTTTCAACCCGGCCCGCTGGATAGCAGCCATATCAACCACATCACCCAACGCGCTAACATACGGTTCGACTAAATCCTGCTGATGCAAATATTCGCTGTTCAATACCTGAACAAACGGCAAACGCTTAACGCCTTTCAAACCTTCTGCCAGCAACTCATTGGCACGACGTTCTATAATTGCTGTCAAATCCGTATCTGCGGGGCCGCCATCAGGCGGATTATATTTAATCCCGCCGTCTTCCGGTGGATTATGGGAAGGGGTAATCACAATCCCATCAGCCAACGCTTTCCCCAAGCGGTTATAACAAAGGATGGCATGAGAAATCGCAGGTGTCGGCGTAAACCCATTATTCTCCTGCACAATCACATTCACGCTGTTAGCCGTTAAGACTTCCAATACGGAAATAAATGCCGCTTCCGATAAAGCATGAGTATCTTTCCCCACATAACAAGGGCCGTTGATTCCCCGCTGCTTGCGAACTTCCGCAACAGCCTGAGTAATTGCCAGAATATGCGCTTCATTAAAGCTGTGACGCTGAGAGCTACCACGATGACCGGATGTACCAAATTTAACCTTATGCTCTGAGTTTTCCGGCTGAGGATGTAAGGTGTAATACTGCGATGTAAGCTGCGCTACATTTATCAGATCACTTTGGAGGGCAATCTGCCCCGCGCGCGGATGATTTACCACTTTAAATCTCCCCTGGACAAGAGCTGCGCTGTACTTTGTCTGCCAGCACAGCCTTAATCAGTTAAATTGTGCCACACACTTTGTCGATAAAATTGGCGGTGAATTTCATATCCTGCATAATTTGCTCAACCATATTACGCTTACGGTCAGTATTGGTGTTAGTAATTACCCAAAAAGGTGTGCCCGGAATGTGGCGAGGTTTAGTTTGTTTACCGCTGGCGAGCAATGTCTGTTCATCACCAGCAAAATAAACACGGGTACGACCATGCATCGCATCAGTCGTCCGGGAAAAACTTTCACTATTCAAGCTGTATAACGTAGATAAGATCAACATAAAGCGCTCAACAGATTTTTTCTTGTCAGAATAGTCATCTGAAAGCAGCAATTCTCGTATCACACGAACAGAATCACGCTGGCGGGCTACTGGCGCTTTCTCTACAGCGCTGATAGGCTGCGCATTTTGTACTGGCTGCTCGGCGTTAAATTTCAGCATTCGCCGCAAAATATCAGATGCACTTTCACCAATATGTTGTGTATGGCTGGCAATATAGCGGTAAAGGTCTTCATCAACTTCTATCGTTTTCATTTCTATCCAGTACTGTTCTAAATAAAAAATTTTTGCAGATTATAAAGTATAAAAAGAGAAAACAAAACAATTAAAATTTCAATAACTTAAAAGTATTTAAATCTAAAAAACAACATAATAAAACATCCGCTTTTCATCTAAAACAAATCAATCAGTTACATAAATATTGTGAATATAAATCTCATTGTCAAATGTCATGTCGATCTTTTAATACCACTTATTTAGGCGTTGATAATCACATAATAATTTATTCTGATATTACATCCAAATAATCATAAAACTTGGTTAAAATATTGCCGATAATAAATTCAATCTAGGGAGATTAAGCAGCGCACAGGAAGATTGATTATAGACAGTAAAATAGTTTAAATTCATGGAGACGTATGCTTATTACCAGCAAATCTTGACAGAAAATTCGCTTTAATAAATTACCCACCTTTTATTTACATATAATATTCATGATTTACCAGGAAAAATCGTAACCATATAAATTATATGGGAAAATTATCAACTTCATTATTATTCAATTTTATAGAGTTAAGATCTTAAATTGAAATTTCATATCCTGTTTTCAATGTGAATTATAAAGATAAAAATTTCACACATTAATTTTACAAATCATAATGTATATTCTTTAAATTTATTCTTAAAAATTCATAAGATTATTATGAAATCCAGCTATTATATAAATAAAATAGATTTTCATTGCTTTCAATATTAATACACAGTTGCAATAGAAAATTCCAATCAGATATATACAATCATTAATTTCGAAATGTATATGTATATATCTGAATTTATAATTTAATCAATAAGTGAAAGCTGTTGCCGTAAATAGGTACCTGAACCTAATAATCCTGGTTGCGGATGAGTAATCAAATAAATAGGAATCTGTTGTACTAACGGTTTAAAGCGTCCTTTATCTTCAAACCCATGAAGAAAGTTCGACTGCTTAAAGAAATCAAGAAACCGCGGCACTATACCACCAGCGATATACACACCACCAAAAGCCCCTATATTTAACGCTAAATTTCCGCCAAATCGCCCCATAATTTCACAAAATAGTGTCAGCGCACGATGGCAATATTGGCAACTTTCATCCAATGCTCGTTGCGTCACTGTTTCTGGTTCTAAATCTTCCGGCTGACAATTATCCAAAATGGCAATGGCCTGATAAAGGTTTACCAACCCACTACCGGACAAGATTCTTTCTACCGAAACATGCCCAAATTTGCGCCGCAAAACAGCCAATATCGCATCTTGTTCTTCACTATTTGCTGCAAAATCTACATGGCCGCCTTCACCCGGTAAACTGACCCATTGCTTGTCTACCTTGATCAAATGAGCGACACCAAGGCCAGTACCTGCACCGTAAACCGCTATCGGTTTATCTTTAACCGCTTCTCCGCCACCCAACTGAATTTTGTGTTCTTCTGTTAGCATTGGAATAGCCATAGATACAGCCGTGAAGTCATTGATCACATCTAATTTTTCTAGCCCAAGTGTCTGTTTCAGCTCACTAATAGAAAATGCCCATTGATGATTGGTCATTTCTACCCAATCACCATTTATCGGACAAGCAATAGCGATGCAAGCACAAGTTACTGTTGTTTTTTGCTCCGCTAAATAGTGACTGATAATAGATTCTAATCCGGCGTGTTGTTTTGCACTATACGTTTCAATCCGCTCAATAGCCCCATTTTCCAAATTGCAAAGTGCTAATCTGGCATTGGTGCCGCCAATATCAGCAACTAATCCATAGAGATTCATTTTTATATCCTAATAATCGACTAGTACAACAATTAGGTAAAGCTTATCCCATCTGGCATTATTGGTATAGATCGTTTAACAGTGAATGACTGGCAAGCAGTTAATTAATAGCATAAAGGCAAACCACACTATTCAAGGGTAAATGCAAAAAAACCAACCTCACCAGTTGGTTTTTTACATTTATATACTATGCAGCTAAGACTATGTAGTTAAACAGCCTTATGACGTTTACTGGATTTTCTTTTTTCACTTCTCATTGCTTTGCTGTGAGCTTCGGCGAGTACCCGTTTTTTCTCACTATTAGCAAAACGATTTAAAACTTGCCTGATCAATGGCTGGTAGCCTAAGCCATTAAGGTCAGCTATCATTTTCAAGTCTTCTATCAGAGATCGATTTAACCTAATTGAAATGGGCTGTAACTCCAACACTTCGTTAATCAGATCTTCTGTTATATCATCAGATACTTTAACGTGAGACTCACTACAACCAAGCTCACCGTTCTCCCATGCTTCATCGGTGGAAGCTATCAGGTTATTTGCTCGCTTATCAGTTTGCCTGCTCATTTCTCTGTTCCTAGACCGTATTTTCGGTAAATTCTCAATTCATCTTCGTTAGGTGCATAAGCAGTCCTTATAGCAACCCCTTTTTCAGGATAATAGATAAAGACTATTTTTAACTTAACACCGTAATCAGTTTCAGATATAAACCATTTAGTGGGTAGCTCAGTTTTATTATCTTCCCTTGTATCCTCAAGAAAACGTCCAACCCGATTAGAAAAACACTGGAGTATACCTCTTCATTAACAGGCGGCTTTTTGCCTGCTAATTTCAATCTGATGTTTGATGATATCAAGAACTTCATGTGCTTCGGTGTTTTCAATTCATGGTTAATCTGTATATACAGAATATACCGCTAAACAGATCTAAACAACTCAAAATGACTCATAAAATATCAATGTATTCTGTATCATTAATAGATAAGATATATTATTTGAGCGTAAAATTTGTATATACACATAATGATGAAGCTCATGCTCAAGGTATAGAATAAATTTGTAAGTCATGCTATAGAATTTATCGAAACTAGTATGTTTACCCGACGATAAAAGAATAAGGCGTAATATGAGTTTTTTTGACGAATTGAAAGCATCCCTCGAAGAAGCAGTTGAAATTAAACAAGGTAATAAAGCGCACAACACGTGTGACCCGATACGAAAGTTGCCGACGTTAAAACTATCCGTGCTCAACTTAACATTTCACAAGCAGAGATGGCGGAGGCTTTAGGCACTAGCCTTGATACAATTAAAAGCTGGGAGCAAAAGCGTCGAAATCCGACAGGACTAGCGGCAAAGGTGTTAGCTATCATCCAAGAAAACCCTAATTTCTATAAGGCTCTGGCGGCTCATTGATTAGCCGATATGCCATAAAGTACTAAAGTTACTTACCACATCTTGGTTCTACCTGTTTCCAAGAGGCCATAGTTTGAGCGTTCGCATTGCTCGTGATTTTTTTGCT
>NZ_JAPFCD010000042.1:0-43380 GCF_026153155.1 Photorhabdus aballayi
TAGAATTTATAAACTAGCAGTAACCCTATGTCGAAGCAGTGTACCAGGGCATTAAATGGGGATGGAAAAGGTAAAAACTGGCTATATTTGTGTATTAATAAATGACCAAAATGGCGATTATGGGAAATAGAATTGTGATTGATGAAATTATGAGCAAAGATTGGATGTAAAACAACCCATCAATGATCAGAACAGATCACATATATTGGCAAGATACGCATCTTCCCCAATCATGGTGGAAACGCATTGATTATGAACGGTATCAGTCGTTATCTTTTTCTACTTTGCGTATTCTAACTCTGGAGATTCGTTATAACGAATAAATTGGAGAGTTGCCTGTAATTTTGTATAGGACTTGGTAACCATCTCATTAACAGGCAACTCCCAATTTCGGATAAAGTTGCAACTAACACATCCAAATTTATTTAACGGAAAACTCTATATTTACACTTCGATTTCTTACCCAGTAGGCTTGGCTGTTATAACAAATCTGGCCTCCACAGATAGCATTTTCAACTATATCAGGACATCCTTTAATTAATGTATACCATTCTGGGCCAGATCCATCTGAATTTGCATGACCACGGCCATGCCGGAATGTTAGTGTACAATTTTCTGTGTCTGTATTGGCGACATTAATATAACTAACATTCCAATCTACAGTTTTAGTTGCATTTGTACATCCATCTGCCCAGTTATTATTATCCTTCAAGTTTCCAAGATAAGTTTGACCTGCTTCTAAACGTATTTTTTCGTCCCCACTATCATACATGCAATTAGATGATTGTGTAACAAGGGTAATACTCTTTGTCGCTGATGAGTTTTTAATTTGTAGTGCATATGTGGCTGATAAATTGGAAATTTTACCTTCTGAAACTTCCAGTGTCACCTCCTTATCGGTAATGTTTTCTCTTGTCTCAGCAGCTAAGGCTAATTGTGTTGACGAAGTTAAAATCACAATAGCTGTACCAATTAAAGCTTTCAAAGTGATCATATTAATAAACTCCTTTGATGAAATTATTCGGAACTTCATTAGGTGATTTTTGTGAGTCAATTTTCACCCATCAGATAGCTTATATAGGATATTAAGAGCTCATCCCATTAGCATTATTTTATTTTCACTTAAGCAAGTGTTGTTGAACGTTATTGATATCGTAACGATAATTATAAGTATAATTCATATTTTTATATGTTGAGTTGTTTTTGTAGAAAATTAATTTGCTAATATATGTTGGGATGTAACCTAGTGAAATATTGGTGAATATATATTTCACTGATGTGATTTATTATGTAAATAATAACGAATGGTTTTTTTAACTTTAAAATAATTCCATTAATTATAAAAAACATCATCTATATTTTTGTTGTTTTAATATAATTACAGGTGATGTTTATCACATCTAATTTAATAAAATGGAGAGGTTTTAATTGATTTTATTTTATATTTGTCAGTGAAAATAAAGAGGGCCAGCAAATGCTGGCCAGTTTTAAAAATTTATTTTTTAACTTTAAAATCACTAACAGATATTGGAGTTTTATTACCCGCTTGATCTAAGCCATATACACAAAAGCGTACTGGGGAGTCTTTCTTTTTAAGAGAAATTGGGATTCTTCTATAAATAGAGTAACCTGTGTCATCGTCGCATTTTGTGGATTTTAATGGACCTGATTTTACACGTAAGTCAACAATTTCATAGGGGTTAAAAGTAGGATCAACAATCCAACTATCCTCTGTTTCAAAAACTAATCTTGTTGTTGGTTTTATTGTTGGAGGTGTATCATCAATTTCACGTAATTTTATTGATGCGTTAGACGTACTCTGCCAGTTTTTATTTGCAGAATGTTGTCCAATGACGCACATAGCGTAAATCCCTTCTTTGGAAGGAACGGTAAGTTTATCCAGTGGTTGTGTAGTGACTGGAATAGGTTTGCTGTATCCTTCAGGATCTGAACAATCAATATTACTCGCAAGTCCTCCTTTATAGCGAATATTATCAAAACCTTGCTCTTCAAGATGTAAATTCCAGGTGGCAGGCTTGTTGTTAACTGTGCTCTTAGTAATTAGTGGGCCGCCAGCATTAATAGTGATCCCTTTGCCATCATCAAATTTACTTAAATCCAGTTTTCCATCAGGAGTAAATGCACGTGCAATTTTATCAACAGGAATATAATAACTGTCACCTTCACGTGAAAAACCTTTATCCTTAACCAACTCACAAGGCCGATTAACGCCACAACCCGTGTAATTTCGATCGACGGTGGTATTTAATACACCAATTATCTGGGGGTTATCTTTCAATATAACCGGTGAACCAGAAGTTCCTCCTGCAACACCGGCGCAATCAACAGAAACGGCCGGAGACCAAACCCATGTACCTTCATACACGAGAGGAGTTTTTCCAGTAATGGAACAAGCTGAATAGCGTAGATAGCGTTTATCACCCGCTATGCCATTGGCCGGAATGTGGGCAAGTTCAATCGGCTGACTTACTGATGGTTTATAATCTTTGTATAAAGTCACCGGCAGTATTCCGCGATTCGCTAACTCACCATAAGTTGCTTTAAGTCTGAAAACTGCAAGGTCGCCGCCTTTCATGGTTGCGTATAAAACCCTATCAACGCTAACAGGTTGGTGTTTATTGATTAAGTCAATAAAGTAATTTGGTGTGTATGTCCAACCGGGGCCTACTGGTTGATCAATCACGACTTCATTAGTATCTAATGAAGAGTCAAAACAATGGCCTGCGGAAAGAATAAGGGCTTGTTGATTGGCATCAGGGGTTTCTGAACCGGCAATAAGTGTCGCGGTACATAGACCACGACCGCTTAGTTTTCCCACATGTTTAAATCGCTCAGCGCCCGGATCGGTAGATTTTAATAGCGGAGCTTCGTTGCTGGTATTGTCTTGCAGATCAGCCATATGCTCGCTTTTATTTTCGGGAAGTGCTTGTACGAAACAGCTTGTTGACATAATCCCTGTAATAAGTGTAGCTAAAAAGGTTTTTCTCATGTTTTTACCTCATGTTGTTTACATTTTTAATCTTTCCATGTAATGGAAACAGACATTCAATTGAAGAAATGTTTTTAAAGCTTCAATAAATCCTCTATATGAGTATTTAATGTTTATTAATTTATGAATTAATAGACAGCTTTTTTAGCGCATAAAATCATTCCATTGGGTGCCTGTTATCCATAGCCAATAATAAGTAACATAAAAATCAGATAAATAGTTTTATATACTGCAATAGGGCTATAACGTTCAATGGAACAAGAACTGGCTATAAAGGTTTTTCTGGTATAAATTCGTTGTTATAAAGGATGAATTGATTAGATGAGAGTTAAACTCCGGGAGAATGTATATTTATTCGTTGTTACTAAATTTATTACCCGGAGCATTTGTTGTGGAATAATAAAAGTGTTAGCGAAATAATTCTGGTCTTGCCGGAATGAGTTTCAATTCAGTTTGCAAGGTTTTTAAATAGTCAATAGTAATAGTCGCTAAAATGGAATAAAAATCATTTTCCAGCTTAGTTGTCTGAACCAATTCCAGATAACGGTAGGCCCACGGTAATAAGTGCTGTTCTAACAGTATACGTGCGGCAGGTTTATGCCCTTGTTCCAAAATATAAACTAAGGCCAGCAGCATTAGACCGAATTGATCTTCGGGTTCCCGTTGTTCACTGGACATGACGATATTCTGTTTTGCCAGAAATTCCCGGTAAGCCAGCGTGCTTTCACCGGATAGCGAGTTTTCTCTGTCCAGATAAACCGATCCCCAAGGTGGCGCTGGCATAACACCTTGTCCTTCGAACAAGATGGAGTAGTCATATTGTAGAGATTCGGCCGAGAAGGTAGCGAGTTTTTTGGTCAGATTTTCTATTTTGCGGTTATTTGACCAAGGAAATAATTTATCAATATCGACAAATAATGGAATTAGCGGGCGGATTTGTTCTGATTTCGGTGAGTAATAAAAACAGGCGCCAATAATGCGGGGTACAGAGGTATCTAATAACATGGAGAGCTCTCATTATGATTTAGTTATACTGATGGTGTAAGCAGCGATTTTACGATAAACAACATCATAATCTTATATTATATGAATAGATAGTTGATTATGATCAACGATTAATCTGTTGTAGTTTTGCTACTATCTTTATCACCAGATTGACGGTGATTTTTGTTATAAATCGCATAAGTTTATCGCCGAAAATAATAAAATTAACCGCTTTATTGGTATGGGGAAATATATTTGACCTGCATTTAAATTCAACGAATTTAATAAGGTTATTATGGTAAAAGTGAATATATATCATTAGTTATCTAATGGTTTAATAACTTGAAAAGTAGGCCACGTTAAAAATAAATAAACCCTATGGATTTCAAGATGCATCGCGACGGCAAGGGAGCGAATCCCCGGGAGCATAGCGAACTATGTGACCGGGATGAGTGAGTGCAGCCAACAAAGAGGCAACTTGAAAGATGACGGGTATAAATCGCCGTTGGGTTAATACCGCACTTTAATAGTGTGGTTGGGAAGGAGGTGAAAATCCTCCGCAGCCCCCGCTGCTGTGATGCTGACAACTCCGCTGATACCACTGGTCGGAAAGACTGGGAAGGTGGCGGGGAAGGGTGACGCTAAGCCAGAAGACCGACCTGACAGGCACGAGACATTAACTCCTTCGGTGGGAAGCGAGTTGTCATCCGAGTGGTGTGCGCAGCATTGGCACGTCTTATTGGCGCTCATTTTCCGATCGACATATCGGGAATTTTTTATGCAATGGTCAGGCAGGAAGGCATTTGTTATCGCAGGTACCGGTAGTGGTTGTGGTAAAACTACAGTTACCCTTGGCATTTTGCGGGCATTGATGTTGCGAGGGTTGACTGTCCAGCCGTTTAAGGTGGGGCCGGATTATCTGGACAGCGGCTGGCACAGCGCGGTGTGTGGCGTAGCATCTCGTAATCTTGATGCATTTATGCTGTCAACAGCGACGCTTAATGGTCTTTATAATCAGCATATGCGTCATGCTGATGTAGCGGTCATTGAAGGTGTGATGGGGCTGTATGATGGTTATGGTATTGATCCCAACTATTGCAGTAGCGCTGCAATGGCTAAGCAGTTGGGATGCCCGGTGATTTTGTTGGTGGACGGCAAGGCAGTATCGACTTCTGTTGCCGCAACTGTTCTGGGTTTTTGTCGTTTTGATCCCTCTTTAACGATTGCAGGCGTCATTGTTAACCGCGTCAATTCTGAAAATCATTTCGAACTTATTCGTCATGCGATTGAACATTATTGTGGCGTTCCAGTGCTAGGGCGCTTGCCTGTAATGAAGGATGTGTCGTTACCGTCTCGTCATCTTGGTCTTATTCCTGCTCAAGAGCAGGTTGACAATGATGCTCGCTGGCAGCGGCTGGCGCAACAGGTGGAGGCGCATATCAATCTTGATCGTCTGTTGGCGCTTTGTGACTACCCTGTTTTACCTGAAGGTGAGACGCCATCATTGCCTGATCCCGCATTAGCTGATGGCTTGACGTTAGCGTTGGCAGATGATGAAGCCTTTAACTTTTATTACCCAGATAATCTGGAGATGTTGGAGCGGGCAGGGGTGCGTATTCACCGTTTTAGTCCACTGCATGATCGCCGTTTACCCGATTGTCAGATGATTTATCTCGGTGGTGGTTATCCAGAAATATATGCCGCTAAGCTGGCCGCCAATAGCGCCATGCGGGAAGCCTTACAGGATGCTCATTATCGTCAGGTTCCCATTTATGCTGAATGCGGCGGCCTGATGTACCTTGGCAAATCTTTGACCGACGGAGAGGGGAAGAGCCACCAGATGGCTGGTATTTTGCCGGGAGAAAGTCATATGGGAACGCGGTTGATGCGCTTTGGTTACTGTCAGGCACAGGCCCGTTTTGACACTTTGCTGGCCGCAGAAGGTGAGATTTTACGGGGCCACGAGTTTCATTATTCTGATTTTATCAGCTCAGTACCCTCAGTTTTTGACTGTACTAAATGGCGTGACGGGATGGCAATACAGCAATGGGCCGGAGGTTATCAGGTACAGCAGACGCTAGCCAGTTATCTTCATATCCATTTTGCTCAGCGTCCTAGTTTGCTTGATCGCTGGTTGAAGTCTGCAAGGAGGCTATTGTGACGCTTGCTGCCTGGTTTGCTGCTTTCTTGCTCGATAGCTGGTTAGGCGATCCGCCGCATTGGCCTCATCCGGTGCGTTGGATTGGTAAGCTGATCTCATTGGTGCAACAGGCGGTTCGGCGTTGTTGTCACAGTGAACGTGCATTGAAAGTTGGTGGAGCAGGGCTATGGATAGTGGTTGTTGGGCTGACTTGGTTGGTGAGTTGGGGATGCTTGTGGCTGATGAACTCCATTCATCCTTGGGTCGGTTGGCTGGTCGAAGTGTGGATGATTTATACCCTGTTGGCTGGCCGTTGTCTGAGTGACGCTGCGCTAGAGGTACATAGCGTATTACAACAGGGTTCGTTGGATGAGAGTCGCCAGCAATTGTCATGGATTGTCGGGCGCGATACTTCTCAACTGGATGCACCGCAAATCACCCGCGCCGTGGTGGAGACGGTGGCGGAAAACAGCGTTGATGGGGTTATTGCTCCACTGTTTTTCCTGATGATTGGCGGTGCGCCGTTGGCAATGGCTTATAAAGCAGTTAACACCCTCGATTCAATGGTGGGATACAAAACTCAGGAATACCGCGCGATTGGGTATGTTTCCGCTCGCATGGATGATCTGGCGAATTGGTTACCGGCGCGGTTGAGTTGGCTGTTATTGAGTGCGGCGGCTTGGTTCATCCGGCTTGATTTTCGACAGGCGCTGCGTATTGGCTGGCGTGATCGTTATCAACATACCAGTCCTAACTGTGGCTGGCCGGAAGCGACGGTGGCGGGAGCGTTGGGTATCCGTCTTGGTGGGCCGAATTGTTATTTTGGTGAACGAGTAGATAAACCTTGGATTGGCGATGAACGCCGTAAAATCGCGCTGACGGATATCCCGCGCAGTATCCATTTGATGATGATAGCTTCGCAACTGGCCTTACTGTTGTTTGCGCTGTTGCGTTTACTGTTGGTCGGAATGGCTTAGAAAAGGGCAACAATATGAACTACCTTCAGAAACCTCAGCAAATTGAACAGAATAGCTTTGCAATCATTGGCGATATTATTGCCAGTGAACGCCCCGATTACCATTTTGTTGATGAGATGCAAGAAGCGGTAATTAAACGGGTGATCCACACCACCGCAGATTTTGACTGGTTGGATATTTTATGGTTCTCGCCGGGTGTGCTGGCCTGCATTACAGAGGCATTAAGTCGGGGATGCACTTTGTATACCGATACGACAATGGCTCAGTCTGGTATCAACAAAGCACTGTTACATCAGATGGGGTGTGAATGCCGCTGTTATATCAGTGATCCGCGTGTCGTAGCGATGGCGAAAGCGCAGAGCATCACGCGTTCTATGGCTGCGGTGGACGTCGCATTAGCGGAAGAGGGTGACAAAATCTTCGTGTTTGGTAACGCTCCAACGGCTTTGTTCCGCTTGCTGGAAAGGCAGGCTTCACCATTGGCGGTGGTTGGAGTGCCTGTTGGCTTTGTTGGCGCGGCGGAATCGAAAGCGGCTTTGATGCAAAGTGAACTGCCTTGTATCGCCGCCGCAGGTCGTAAAGGGGGAAGTAATATCGCGGCGGCGATTATCAATGCCATTCTGTATCGATTACGGGAGGCGCTATGAGTGACGCCACGCAACTAGACAGCATCTGGCATAACGGTAAGCAGTATCGCAAAGGTTACACCACCGGTTCCTGTGCTACCGCGGCCGCCAAGGTTGCCGCATTAATGGTGCTGCGTCAGCAAGTTATCGATCATGTTTCTATTGTGACGCCTTCTGGTGTGACATTACGCCTTAACGTTGAACAGCCATTAATTGAAGGCCAGCAGGCGACCGCCGCTATCCGTAAAGATGGTGGCGACGATGTGGATGCTACTCACGGCATGTTGATTTTTGCCCGTGTCACCTTGTGTGACCACGGTGAGATCCATCTGCGAGGCGGGGAAGGTGTTGGCACGGTTACCCGCAAAGGGGTGGGATTGCCGGTAGGCAGCGCTGCGATTAATCGTACACCGCGTCAAACCATTGAGGCCGCAGTACGGGAGGCTATCGGTCCTCTACGGGGCGCGGAGGTGGAAATTTTCGCACCGGAGGGTGAAGAGCGGGCAAAGAAAACTTACAACGGGCGATTGGGGATACTGGGCGGTATTTCCATCATTGGTACTACCGGCATCGTCACGCCAATGTCGGAAGAGAGTTGGAAACGTTCATTGGCGTTAGAACTGGAAATGAAACGTTCGGCGGGTGCTGAAAAGGTCATTCTGGTGCCGGGCAATCATGGTGAGCGTTTTGTGCGTGAACAGTTGGGGCTTGATGGTCAGCTAGTGGTAACCATGAGTAACTTCGTTGGTTACATGTTGCAGGAAGCGGTACGGCTTGGGTTCCGCCATATCATGTTGGTGGGGCATCCCGGCAAACTGGTGAAAGTGGCCGCCGGCATTTTTCATACCCACAGTCATATTGCTGACGGCCGCATGGAAACGTTGATTGCTTATCTGGCACTGATGGGGGCGTCGCAGGCACTGCTGTTAGAGGTGAGTCATTGCGATACCACGGAAGCGGCGATGGAACTGATTGCAGAACATGGTTTGCAGGCGGTTTATGACCGGATTGCCGAACGTATTTGTGAACGAATGCGTGAAATGTTGCGTTTTGCCGTTAATCCACCGTGCTGTGATGCCATCATGTTCTCTTTTGATAATCAGATACTTGGCGCCAGTCGTCCATTGAATGACATTTTGGAGGCAATGCGATGATCACCGTAGTAGGAATTGGTCCCGGCGATACTGCGTATCTGATATCGCAGGCACAGCACTATATCACTGAGGCAGAGGTATTGGTCGGCGGTAGACGCCACCTGGAGATATTTAGCGGTGTCACCCACGAAACACGTGTACTGGATGCTGATCTTGCCAGCTTGCTGGTTTGGCTACAGAACAACAGTACACGCCAGATTGTGGTATTAGCGTCCGGTGACCCGTTGTTATATGGCATTGGCAAATTATTGTCGGAATATTTTACCGCAGAGGATCTGCGCATCATTCCGGGTATCAGTTCAATTCAATATCTATGCGCTAAAGCTGCGCTGGATATGAACAATATCTATCTAACCAGCAGTCACGGGCGTACCCCGGATTTTGGCTGGCTTTTGCAACACGACAAAGTAGGCATGGTAACTGATGGGCGCGTCGGTCCGCGGGCAATTGCGGAGGCCATTATTGAACGTGGCTTGAACCGTACATTGATTATTGGTGAAAACCTCTCTTTACCTAATGAGCGTATTCACCGTCTGCGGCCGGAAGCGGTGGCGACTGACTATGACATGAATGTGGTGGTGATCCTAAATGAGAGATGATGAATTTTTACGCGGACAGAAAGTGCCAATGACCAAAGAACCGGTGCGTGCGTTGGCGCTGGAGCGGCTGGAACTCAGTGATGCCAGCCAATTGATTGATGTGGGAGCGGGTACGGGCAGTGTGGCATTGGAGGCGGCATTACGATTTCCGGCGCTGACCGTCACTGCCATTGAACGCAACCCGGCGGCATTGGCCTTGATTGAGGAGAATCGTCAACGACTAGGTTGTCATAATGTGGAGATCATTGCAGGAGAAGCCCCGTTAGCATTGGATGTAATGGCAGATGCCGTATTTATTGGCGGCAGCGGCGGACAATTGACCGCCTTGATTGATTGGGCGCTGGATCACATGTACCCCGGCGGCCGCTTGGTATTGACTTTTATTTTGTTGAATAACCTGAATGATGCGCTGGAACATTTGCGGACCTGTCAGATCAGTGATTTGGAGTGCATCCAGTTACAAGCTTCTACTCTGGCATCCCTTGGTAGTGGTCACTATTTCAAACCGAATAATCCGACTTATCTGATTTCCTGTTACAAGGAGAAGATCGATGTCTGAATATTTTGATCCCCGAAAAGTGTGGTTTGTCGGGGCCGGACCGGGTGATAAGGAGTTGATCACCTTGAAAGGCTACCGTTTGCTGCAACAGGCGCAGGTGGTGATTTATGCCGGTTCACTGATTAATACCGAATTGTTGGATTATTGCCCGCCAGAAGCTGAGTGTCATGACAGCGCCGGTCTGACGTTGGAACAGATTGTTGCACTGATGGTTGATGGTGTACGTGCGGGTAAACTGGTAGTGCGGCTGCAAACCGGCGATCTCTCGCTGTACGGTTCCATACGCGAACAAGGGGAAGCTTTGACCGAGGCGGGCATAGATTTTGTCTCAATCCCGGGTGTCAGCGCCTTCCTTGGGGCAGCCGCGCAATTAGGGGTGGAGTATACCGTACCGGAAGTAGCGCAAAGCTTGATCATTACTCGAATTGAAGGGCGTACACCGGTGCCGCCGCTCGAACAGTTGGAATCCTTCGCTGCTCATCAAACTTCAATGGCGATTTATCTTTCTGTACAGAAGATGAGGCATGTGGCTGCGCGTCTTCAAGCTGGCGGCTATCCGGCGACTACGCCGGTTGCGGTGATATACAAAGCGACTTGGGCTGAAAGCCTAATTGTGCGCGGTACGTTGGCCGATATCGCTGAAAAGGTACAGGCAGCGGGTATTCGTAAAACCGCTTTGATTCTGGTTGGTGCTTTTTTGGGAGAGGAGTACCACTATTCCAAGCTTTATGATGCGGGGTTTAGCCATGAATATCGCCGGGCATGAATCAATTGCGGTGTTCTGTCTGACGCCGGGAGGGGTCAGATTGGTACGTCGGTTGAAAACGCATCTTCCTCTGACCTGTTTTACCAGCGAAAAGTTATTGGAGCCGGGGTTTATGCCTTTTAACGGCAGCTTTGGCGACACGTTGCGTGAAGCATTTAAATGCTATTCGGCGTTGGTGGTAGTGGCGGCGCTTGGCATCACGGTACGCATGCTGGCGCCACTCATAAACGACAAAATGCATGATCCCGCCGTGGTGGTGATTGATGAAGGTGGTCAGCATGTTATTAGCCTGTTATCCGGTCATGTGGGTGGGGCTAACGCGTTGACTCACCATTTGGCTGAGTTGTTAGGCGCTGATCCGGTGATTACAACCGCCACGGATGTTAATGGGATGGCAGCGTTAGACACCCTTGCCGTCCAATTAGATGCCGATATGCAGGATTTTCGCCACGTGGTGAAGGTGATAAATCAAATGCTGGTCAGTGGTCAAAAAGTGGGGCTGTGGTGGGAGGAGCCACTACTTAGTGAACGCGAGCAGTGTGATACCCGAGGTTTTGTCCCGGTAGCGTGTCTGGAAGCGTTGCCAGCGCTAGATGCGTTGGTGTGCGTCACATTGCGAGATTCGTTGCCGGAATTATCTCTACCGGTTTACAAACTGGTGCCGAAACGGGTTGTCGCCGGGATTGGTTGTCGCCGAGATACGCCATTGCAAACCGTGATTGAGCTATTGCAGCAACAGATGGCGGAAAACCATTTCGATCTGATGGCGCTGCGTGCCATCGGCAGTGTTGTCATTAAAAAAGATGAACCAGCGCTAAATCAGCTTGCACAGCGTTGGCGTGTACCGTTTGAGTTGTTCAGTGTTAATGAATTAAGTCTTCATGAGCAACGTTTTCCTGCTTCCGATTTTGTACGCCAGACAGTGGGGGTTGGCAGTGTTTCACAACCTGTCGCCTGGTTGATGAGCGAAGGAAAATTGGTTGGTCGGACCTTGCGTCAGCAGGGCGTCACTATCACTTTGGGGGTATCACAATCATGTTAACAGTAATCGGCATTGGGCCAGGCAATGAATCCATGATGACGCAGGAGGCCATTGAGGCGATCCGCGAAGCTGAAATTATTGTCGGCTATAAAACCTACACCCATTTAGTTAAGTATCTGACGATGGATAAAGAAGTGATTAAGACCGGTATGTGCAAGGAGATTGAACGCTGCCAGAAGGCGATCGATCTGGCGTTGTCCGGCCGTAAAGTCGCGTTGATCAGCAGCGGTGATGCGGGAATCTATGGCATGGCCGGGTTAGTGCTGGAATTGGTTTGCCAGCAACAGTGTGATCTTGAAGTCAGGTTGGTCGCCGGGATCACCGCCAGTATTGCTGCGGCGTCGTTGTTGGGCGCGCCGTTGATGCATGATTTTTGTCATATCAGTTTAAGTGATCTGCTAACGCCGTGGCCGATGATTGAGAAACGTATTATTGCCGCCGCGCAAGCCGATTTTGTTATTTGTTTCTACAACCCACGTAGTCGTGGCCGGGAAGGACATCTTGCCAAAGCATTTGAACTTATGCGGCCGTGGAAAGCGGCACAGACGCCGGTTGGCGTAGTAAAAGCCGCTGGACGTAAAAAACAGGATAAATGGATCACTACATTTGGCGAGATGGATTTCTCTCCGGTGGATATGACCAGTTTGGTGATTGTGGGTAATCAAACGACCTACTGCCGTGATGGATTGATGATCACGCCACGGGGGTATGAATTATGAGCCATCCGGCTATCCATGTTTTCGGCGGTACCAGTGACGCCCGGCTGATTTGCCGGGCATTAGACGCAGCAGGAGCGCGTTATCGT
The DNA here is from genome assembly GCF_026153155.1 of Photorhabdus aballayi. Lineage (NCBI taxonomy): Bacteria > Pseudomonadati > Pseudomonadota > Gammaproteobacteria > Enterobacterales > Morganellaceae > Photorhabdus > Photorhabdus aballayi. The sequence goes on from NZ_JAPFCD010000042.1 coordinate 12,663, forward strand.
CTCTCTGTTGCTACTGATGCAGGGAAGCAACTGGCGGGTGATATTCAGGGAGACGTGGTGGTAGGGCGAATGGATGCCGAGGCGATGGTGGATTACTTTGATCGGCATAAGGTACGTTGGGTGATTGATGCTTCTCATCCTTACGCAAATGCATTAAGCCACAACGTGATTACAGCTTGTCGTCGTTTGTCACTGCGGCTTACTCGTTATCAGCGTCCCAGTGAGATTGACTTACTGAACCATCCACTGTTGCACAAAGTGAATAGTATAGAGGCGGCTTGCGACGTTGCCCGGACGTTAGGACAACGGATCTTGCTCACCACCGGCAGTAAGCAACTGGAGCTGTATCAGCGTTTACTACCGGGAAAAACGTTGTTGGTACGGGTATTGCCGACTGCCGAGGTGTTGATTCAGTGTGAAGCGTTAGGATTGGGGGTCGATCATATTATCGCGTTGCGGGGGCCATTTACGGCTGAATTCAATCATGCAGTGTATGAATTTTGTCACCCTGATGTGGTGATCACAAAAGAGTCTGGGGCCGAAGGGGGATATCAACAGAAAGTCGCTCCCTGTCTGGCGCTTAATATTCCCTGTATTGTGGTGTGCCGTCCGACACAGACTTTACAGGGAGATGAAGGAGAGCAGATTAGTTCGCTGGATGAGTTTGTCCAACACCTAGCCAGTTGGCAGGAATAATGAGGGCAATAAAATGAAAAAAGCACTATTAATCATCAGTTTTGGTACCAGCTATCATCAAACTCGACAAAAAAATATTGATGTCTGTGAACAACAACTGGCAGCGGCTTACCGTGATCGCGATCTGTATCGTGCATTCACCTCAGAAATGATCATCCGTAAACTAAAAAAACGTGATGGCTTACAAGTGGATAACCCACGTCAGGCGTTGGAGCGTTTAGCCAGCGAGGGTTATCAGGATGTGGCTATTCAATCCCTGCATGTCATCAACGGCGACGAATATGAAAAGATCGTCAGTGAAGTGCGTACCTTTAGTGATCGTTTCCAGCGTCTGGTTGTCGGTACGCCGTTGCTTAACAGTTTTGCTGATTATCAACAACTGCTTATTGCCTTGAAAAACCAGATGCCGCCGTTAGCTGAGGATGAGCGCGTGGTGTTTATGGGGCATGGCGCTAGTCACTATGCTTTTTCTGCCTACGCGTGCCTTGATCACTTGATGAGTTCACATAATTTCCCGGCGTTGGTCGGCGCGGTGGAAAGCTACCCGGAAATCGACAATATCATCATTCGCTTACGGCGGCAGGCAGTACGTAAGGTACATTTGATGCCGTTAATGCTGGTGGCTGGCGATCATGCGATTAACGATATGGCATCAGACGAGCCGGATTCGTGGCGTTCTCAATTAGAAGCTGTTGGGATCAAAACCCAATCTTGGTTACAGGGATTAGGTGAAAATCCACTGATCCGTGAAATGTTCGTTCAACACTTGGCAGATGCGTTACAGACAGATCAGCAGGAGGTGATGTGATGAATGGAAAACTTTATGCCATAGGCGTCGGTCCGGGCGCCAGCGACTTGGTTACCATACGCGCAGCTCGAATACTCGCTCGCCTTGATGTGCTTTATGCACCTGCTGGACGTAAAGGGGGGGATAGTCTGGCGCTCTCCATCGTGCGTGAATACCTGTTACCCCATACAGAAATTCGTACCTGCCATTTTCCGATGAACAGTAATGGCGAAGAGAAACAGGCGGTATGGGATGAAGTGGCGCAACAACTGCAAGATGAAGTAGCAAAAGGGCTGCAAGTGGGTTTTATCACGTTGGGTGATGCCATGTTGTTCAGTACTTGGGTCTTTTTGCTGGCGCGAATTGGTCGGCAGGAGTGGCTGGAAATTGTCCCAGGCATCACCTCTTTTGCCGCGATTGCTGCGCGTACCGTACTCCCACTGGCGATGGAACAGCAATCAATGGCGATAATGTCTTGTACTGCGCCGGAAGCCGAGCTGGAACAGGCATTACAGACGCATGATTGCGTGGTGCTAATGAAAGTTTATAACCGTTTTGCCGCAGTGAGCACATTGTTGGCGCGTCTGAATTTATTTGAACATGCCTTGTTGATGGCGGATGCTACATTGCCAAGTGAGCAGTGCTGGCGCCGTTTGGATCAGGTGGACGCCGATCAGAAATTACCTTATTTCTCCACCATTTTAGTGAATAAACAGTGGCATACTGAGAAATGAGTGCTTGAAAGGTAGCTAAAGCTGCATGGCGAATGGAATCGCGGTTGTAAAAACTGAGGAGCAGCTTTTTGCTCTGCTACACCAATCAAAGGAGATAGCATGATGGGCTTGTCTTTAATGTTGCAGGGTACGGCGTCTGATGTTGGGAAAAGTGTACTGGTTGCGGGCTTGTGCCGTATCTTTGTTCAGGATGGTTATCGCTGCGCGCCGTTTAAATCACAGAATATGGCGCTGAATTCTGGTATCACTATTAACGGTGAGGAGATGGGAAGGGCGCAAATTTTTCAGGCAGAGGCGGCAGGTATCGAGCCTGATGTGCGGATGAACCCGGTATTGCTTAAACCCACCAGCGAGCGTAAGGCGCAAGTGGTGTTGATGGGAAAAGTAGCCTGTAGCATGAATGCGGTGGAGTATCACCAATACAAGCCCAGTTTGCAGCAGCAAATTTGTGAGGTTTTTCACAGTTTGGCGGGTGAATATGACGTCATTGTGCTGGAAGGTGCTGGCAGTCCGGCGGAGATTAATCTGCGAGATCGCGATATTGTCAACATGGGGATGGCGGAGATGGTTGATGCCCCGGTGTTGTTGGTCGCGGATATTGATCGCGGCGGCGTATTTGCGGCTATTTATGGCACATTGGCGCTGTTGCGTCCGGAGGAGAAAGCGCGGGTAAAAGGAGTGATCATCAATAAATTCCGAGGTGATATCAGTCTGCTCCAGCCGGGTATTGAACAGATTGAAGCCTTGACTGGCGTGCCTGTCTTGGGAGTCATGCCTTGGTTGAATATTGATCTGGAAGATGAAGACGGCGTCGCGCTACAAACGGGCAAATATGATGGCGCAATAGAAAAGGCGCTGGATATTGCTGTGGTTCGTTTGCCCCATATTGCCAATTTTACTGACTTTAATGCGTTGGCGGTGCAGCCGGATGTTCGTTTGCGTTATGTGACTCAACCATCCGCGTTGCAGCCGTCGGATCTGATTATCTTGCCCGGTAGCAAAAACACGTTGGGAGATTTGCAATGGCTGAGGCAGAACGGGTTAGCGGATGCCTTGTTAACGGCACATCAGGCTGGTGTTCCGATTATCGGTATCTGCGGTGGTTATCAAATGTTGGGGAAACGGATCATTGATGGCGTGGAATCGGGCATTGAACAGATGGATGGCCTTGGATTGCTGGATATGGAAACCCGATTTGCCGATGAAAAAGTGACAACCAGAGTAAAGGGTAAGTGCTTGTCAGCATTGCCGGGCTTGCTGTCAGACTGCATTGAGCAGCCTATCCGAGGTTATGAAATTCATATGGGAAATTCATTACTGGGGGAGGATGCAATACCGTTTGCCTGTATTACTGAGCGTAATGGTCAGTCGGGTAGCTGGTGTGATGGTGCGGTTAATCGAGAGGGCAATGTGATGGGCAGTTATATTCATGGCTTGTTTGATAGCGCTAATTTTACCCGCGCGTTGCTTAATACTTTGCGTCAGCGCAAAGGATTGGCGGCTTATCAAGGGGAAACATTGGATTATACCCACTACAAACAGACTCAATTTGATCTCCTGGCGAAAGCCATGCGCGAACATCTGGATATAGAACGGATTTATCAGTGTATGAAAACCCATCGACAAGGTTCGGCTCCGTGATTTTGATTACCGGCGGCGCCCGCAGTGGTAAAAGTGTGCTGGCGGAGAAACTAGCGGCACAAGCGAGTGAACAGGTATTGTATATTGCAACTGCCGTGGTGACAGACAGTGAAATGGCTGAACGTATACAACTGCACCGTGAAAATCGGCCAGCCCATTGGCGCACATGGGAAGGTTATCGCGATCTCGGTGCAGTTATCACGACACAAACCCGACCGGGAGAAGCGGTTATCTTGGAATGTATCACCACCTTAATTACCAACCTATTATTTGAGCAAGCTGGGGAGACGCCACCTGAACACATGGATTTTGCGGTATTGGAGGTGGGAATTCAGCAACAAATTAGCGATCTGTTAGCGGCTTGTGCCGGCATGACTTCCCCGATATATCTGGTCACTAACGAATTGGGAATGGGTATTGTGCCGGAAAACCGTCTGGCCCGTCATTTCCGCGATATTGCTGGAAGAGTTAACCAGCGGCTGGCGGCGGCTGCCAGTGAAGTATTTTTGATGGTATCGGGAATTGAGGTAAAAATTAAATGAATCTGCGTCTGTTTCTTGCCAGCTTACAGTTTATGACTCGCATTCCAGTACCATCGCGCTGGACACAGGGATTAGAAATAGATCAGTACGTGCACGGTATAGCGAGTTTCCCACTGGTTGGATTGATTGTCGGTATGCTTGCGGCGGCGGTTTTTACCTTGCTGGCGCCTTGGTGTGGCGCACCCTTGGCGGCATTGGGGTACGTACTAGCGCTGGCGTTGTTAACTGGGGCTCTTCATCTTGATGGTTTAGCCGATACTTGTGATGGCGTGTTTTCTGCCCGTAAGCGGGAAAGGATGCTAGAGATTATGCGAGACAGCCGTTTGGGAACAAATGGTGGTTTAGCATTGATCTTCCTTATTTTGGCGAAAGTGCTGGTGGTGAGTGAATTATCTCTGCGTGGCGCTCCGATGTTAATGGCTTTGACTGCCGCATCTATTGCGGGCAGGAGTGCGATTATCTTATTAATGTACCGCCAACGTTGTGCTCGTGAAGGGAGTGGATTGGGGAATCTCTATATCGGGCGGGTTAACGGTTATCAGACACTGTTGACATTGTTAGGCGGGGCAATGTTGATTGCTTTACTGATGCGCTGGTCTGGTGTGTTGGCGTTAGCGATCACGCTGTTGGTTATCGGGCTGTTGGCGGTTTATCTGCATCGACGATTAGGCGGTCAGACCGGTGATACCCTTGGTGCGTCAGTGGAAGTTGGGGAGTTGGTGTTTTTACTGGCGTTACTGTGAGTGACGATAATGCGACTATTTTTGGTTCGGCATGGTCAAACGGAAGCGAATCTGAGCGGAGTTTTCTGCGGTATGACGGATGTGGAGTTGACTGAAACGGGAATAAATCAGGCTCGGCAAGTTGCCCGTTATCTATCGGCAGTGACATTTTCGCAAGCGATAAGCAGCACGCTACGGCGGGCACGCCATACTGCGGAGATTATTCTGGCCGATCATTCGCTATCAGTTAGCATTGATGCTCAACTTAATGAGATGCATTTCGGCGCATGGGAAATGCGCCATCACCGTGATTTGCAGCATGAAGACGCTCAAGCCTGGGCTGCCTGGTTAGCAGATTGGCAACAGGCATCTCCGACTGGGGGTGAAACCTTTCCGACATTTGCGGCCCGGATAGAACATGTGGTTCAGCAACTGCTGATACAAGAGAGTCAGGATAATCTGTTATTAGTCGCGCATCAGGGGGTATTGGGCTTGTTACTGGCGCGTCTGCTAGCTATGCCGCCTGCTGCTATGTGGCATTTTCATTTTGAACAGGGAGCGTACAGTGTCGTGGAAATCCAACATGGATTTACGACATTGCGTACATTTAATAACCGCACTGACTGGCAGCCTGAGATACGGAAATAACACCATGCAAACATTGTCATCGATCATTAATGCTATTGTGCCATTGGATAACGTTGTGATGGCGCGTACTGCCACTCGATTGAATGGGCTGGTTAAACCGACAGGCAGCTTCGGACGTCTGGAACATCTGGCGATTCAGCTTGCCGGAATGCGAGGATTGCCGGGCCATCATATTGATCGTAAACAGATTATTGTGATGGTTGCTGATCATGGGGTTTATGACGAAGGCGTGACCATATCGCCTAAGTCAGCAACGGCTATTCATGCGCAGAATATGATGAAAGGGATCACTGGTGTTTGCGTATTGGCGGAGAACGCGGGCGCTGATGTGAAAGTGGTGGATGTGGGCATTGATAGTGATCCGTTGCCGGGATTAGTGAACATGAAGATGGGGCGCGGCAGTGGCAACATTGCTCAAGGGCCAGCGATGAGCCGCCAGCAAGCAGAAGATCTGTTGCTGGCAAGTGCGCACCTGACATTGGAACAGGTTGCAAATGGCGTGAAATTGTTTGGCGTGGGGGAATTGGGTATGGCGAATACCACACCGGCGGCGGCTGTGGTCAGCGTCTTTACCGACAATCATCCACAACAGATCGTCGGCATTGGAGCTAACTTTCCCAGAGAACGCCTACATCACAAAGTGGCGGTTGTGCAACAGGCGATAGAAATCAATCGACCTGATGCCAGAGATAGCATTGATATATTGGCAAAGATTGGTGGTTATGATTTGGTGGGGATGACGGGCATCATGCTTGGCGCGGCTTCTGCCGGGCTGCCGGTGATTCTGGATGGGTTCCCCTCTTACGCGGCGGCGTTGGCTGCTTGTCGAATTGCTCCCGATGTGCGTCATTACCTGATTCCTTCACATTTATCGGCAGAGAAGGGATCAATCATTGCATTGCAGCACTTGCAATTGGAGCCTTATTTACATTTGGACATGCGTCTGGGAGAGGGCAGTGGTGCTGCGCTGGCTATGCATCTGGTGGATGCGGCTTGTGCTATGTATAACAATATGGGGCTATTGGCCGATAGCAATATTGTGCTGCCGTTGTAAAAGAATGAGAGAAAAAGCGTTATCGGGGTAGGATAACGCGGAGAAAATGGTATTTGATTTATACCCGTTATCCTTCAAGTTGCCTCTTTGTTGGCTGCGTTGGCTGCGCTCACTCACCCCGGTCACATAGTTATCTATGCTCCCGGGGATTCGCTCCCTTGCCGTCGCGATGCATCTTGAAATCCATTGGGTATATATGTCGTTACGAGCCTTGGCAACATGACTAAGTGCCAATAAAAAGCGCGTTTCGCCACCCCCTTCATCAAGCTCTTTAAAAGCAGTGTGAAGGTATATTTCAGCAAACTCAGGGTCCTTACGAATTATTTCAATTACTGCTTCATCATGACTACGTGATCTGCTCATGGTTTCCAATACTGAATATAAATTAAGGTTTTTGGCGGAAGGGATCAGAAAATACCCTGCTTTATGCCAGCATTTTACTGAGTGCTGATCTCTGGTCTCTTATTGGCGTGGGTCATACCAATAAGAGACTGAATAAAGCTTTATATTGTTGCCTCCGTTACCTATCAGTGTGAAGTCACGGATACCTCAAGATTTTTACCCATTGCCCCGATAGCACGCTGAACAGTGTCGATTTTTGTTGAATGCCGTAAATTAAAAATACGTTGTACTTCCTGTTTTTTAACCGTAATACGCTCGGCCAGCTCCACCTGAGTTAAGCCGGAATCAATAAACGTATTCAACATCATAATTTTTGCTGCAACACTTATAGGCACATCGACAAAATCACCTGTTATTGAACTAGGTAAAGGCACTTTCTCACTATCTTCAAAATAAAACTCAAAAGCGGTAATAAGTGCATCAAGCGCCATTTCTAGCGCTTCTTCGCGTGTATCACCTTGTGTAAGGGCCTCTGGTATATCGGGAAACGATACAACAAAGCCGCCCTCATCGGCTGACTGTAAGTTTACTGGATATCGCATATTTTTTTATGGTGAAAGTCCGCAAGTACCAGCCACGAAGGGCTGGATTTGTTAAAGACCTAACTGCTTGATAATGGCTCTTCTTAGAGCTTCTTTTATCTCATTGCCGGGGTGCCTCGGCATTACGCTTCGTTTCCCCTTATATCGTAGTTTTAAATGGTTTGTACCGTCCCAAACTTCGACGCCTTGAGATTCGAGCCACTTTCTAAACTCGCGTTGTTTCACCATCCCTCCTTTTTGTTGAACATAGAGTTATGGTAAGCATTTTTGATTACCTTGGTCAACATTTATATTTGCTATTTTCATGTTTGAAACAGAAAAGGATAATTTATCTGTTTTAGGGACTTTTTATTCTGCTCTGCTATAACTAACCTTGGGCAAAAACTTTAAGTGTTTTAGGTAAATATATCTTGTACAATTTGATTACCAATATCTCTCATCTATTCTGAGTTTGCTTGGATTAGTAAATTAATTAAATTACTAACACAAAAGTATTAACTGAGTCTATCTTGTCATGAAATATATCACATTTTTTGGAATGAAACTTATAACTAATTATAATTCTTATTAATTTGATATATATTCACGTTTTTGAAAAATTGACTAACTGATGGTTAAGGTACCTTCTTTCATCATCGTCAAGATTTTTAAAGATTCTTGGTTTAGTGGAAACGGTCAATTTGGCGAAAAGTGCCGTGCCGAGCAGTCGGAAAATTAATGGCAAGGCGCTGAGTGGGGATGTGAGTCTGAATGCCAGGGATGTGGGGGCATTGTCGGGTAAACAATATACCCATGATCTGACAATTCAATCGTCAGCTTGGGTGAAAATCGCTGAAGTCACAATGAAAGTGATGAGCACTATCAATATTAATATCACTGGCGGTTCAGGGTACAACGTGGGCAATTTTGAACAATGCGCTGTTGCTAATATAATTTTAAGAACTGGAAATGGTGCACCCCACGGAATCAATGCAGTGATGTACACAACTAATGATTGTGCCCCTACTGACTTGGCAACTGTTAATGCATCTGGTGATAACTATGACATTTATATATTTATTGGCCCTTTTGCTCAAAATATAATTTTAAATGCTTTTGTGTCAGATAATGCAACTGTTAATCAATTATTGAAGATAGCAGAGTTATCAGAGATCCCTAAAGGTGCAGTTAAGGGGAAAGTTTACTCTTATTTATTATCTGGAAAAGAAAGCGATATCTATCCCGTTGGTGCCCCCATCCCGTGGCCGCAACCCAATCCTCCATCAGGTTATCTTACATGTAACGGTCAATCATTTAATAAATCTACCTATCCAAAATTAGCTGTCGCCTATCCTAATGGCAGGTTACCCGATTTACGCGGTGAATTTATCCGTGGTTGGGATGATGGGCGTGGCGTGGATCATGGTCGTGGGGTTTTGTCGTGGCAACCACAACAAGTTCAGTGGCACCGGCACCTTGGTGGTCATGGTGGCCGAGCGCAGGGAGCATTCGGTGTAACAAATGTAGCCGGCCATCCTGGCTCATACCATGATGATGCAAAGCAAACTTTACCATTCACAAATGATGGCAGTGATTATCAGGGATTTACAAACAATGGTGCTGTTGGTGCAGAAACCCGCCCCCGCAACGTCGCATTTAACTACATAGTGAGAGCAGCATAATGACTGAACAAAAATATTCTTTAGAACCGGAAGCAGCAATGTTAGGCCAAGATGGATTAGCAGAAAAAGCTGGCTGGTTGACCATCTATCATGCAGCGCCTCATTCAAGGGAATTTATTGGCGCGACACCAGAATACCTGATGGAGGGGGTAGGAATACCGGCCAGTTCCTATACAGATGTTCCGACACTTCCTGAATCCGATTCTCTGGCTGTCAGGCGCACAGCAGAGGGAGATCACTGGGAAATTGTACCTGATTACCGTGGAAAAACAGCTTACAACATACAGACTCGATTACCGCAAGAAATTACTGAGCTGGGTGAATTGCCTGAAACTCTGACATTCAAACAGCCTACTACTCATTTTGATCGATGGGATGGTTCAAAGTGGGTGACTGACAAAGCAGCAATAAAGGGCAGCGAGATTGAGCAGGCAGAACAACTACGCGATACTCTGTGCACGCAATCTAATGAAACCATTACATTACTTCAATATGCCGTTGATACTGAATTGGCTTCGGAAGAGGAACAGGCTCTGTTACTTGAATGGAAAAAATATCTGGTATTATTGAACCGTGTTGATACTTCACTGGCTCCTGATATTGAATGGCCAGAAATACCAAAATAAGTTACATCTTTTGGTAAAAATCTTCCATGAGTGGTTTGTTGGATTTGACAAATTCATTAGATCACTCAAACCAAATGAAGTCCCTTAAAAATTACCACTATTTTAGAAAATCCTTTAGTAAAGGAGATCATGAACTATTCAGTATTGATTTGACGGAAGGATAGCTTCACCAAGCGATGATGTATGACTTATTAATATTATTGGACATATTTCTAATAAAATTATAAGATGCTTACATTGTTATTCTGATGTTATTTAACAACTATGAAATCTGGGCTAATATTCGTTTTGTGCTATAAGTCTGATATCAATTATGAAAGTGTTGTTTAAATATACATTGGATGCAATAATCATAAATTATCGATATCTATTAAAGGGGGAAGTATTATTATGAAAAACATTATATTTATAGCTCCAGAGTTCCATTCTATTCCCCCTACCTATTCGGCTGCTGTTGAATGGTGGATTTATAATGTGGCAAAAGAATCAGATGTTAAAAACATAATAATCTGCAAAGGTGAACACAATGAAAAGAAAATAGAGATAATAAATGAAAGTTCTATTATATATAGAATTAAAATTAGTAATGTTTATAAAAGAATATTTCAAAAATGGACAAGATTAGATCCATTGCCTTATAGTAAAAGAATAATCTTGAAAGCTTACAATGAAAGCAAAAGAAATAACGTAATTTTAATAATTCACAACTCCATTAAACTATATAACGAAATAAAAAAACAGTATCCGGAAGAATTAATGATTCTTCACATGCATAATAAGCAAAATACAGAACATCTTGATCGTAAAACAAAATTAATTACCCCAAGCGTTTTTTTAGCTAATTTCTTTAAGAAAGAAGTTCCAGATATTAATATCAAGGTGGTTCCTAATGGTATTAACAAAAATGTATATAATTCTAATAAGTACTGGGACAGAAAAAAATTTAATTTACAAGATAACGATATTATTATTCTTTATGCGGGAAGGCTAGATGTAGGTAAAGGTGTTCTTGAATTAATGGAATCAGTATCTATCCTGAAAAATAAAATAAAAAATATAAAGCTACTAATTGTAGGAGATTATGAAACTAAGAAAAGAGGAAACCGTGAAGATTATAGAAAAAAGGTTATTGAACAAGCGAATAAGATGAGTTCATACTGTATTCTTGTGGGAAATATTCCTCCTAATGATATGCATAAAATTTACCCATTAGCCAACTTAACAGTAGTTCCATCATTAACAGAGGAAGCTTTCTGTATGGTCGCTTTAGAATCAATGGCTAGTGGCACTCCAGTCCTTGTAAGCCCTAGAGGTGGAATAAAAGAATTTGTCATACATAATGAAACTGGTTTTCATTTGAAAGAGCCCCTATCCATTGAAAGTATTTCTTTAGACATCAGTGAAACTCTGAATAATCCAAATGTAAAAGCTATTGCTGAAAAAGCAAAATTAACTGCACTGAATAATTATGATTGGAAAAACATAAGTAATAAACTTATCGATGTTTTAAACGAATGGTTCTAGAATAAAGCCGTCAATCAAGACGGCTACCATTATTGGCTATAACTGACATCAAAAATCCCAGATAAACACCTAATATGTTCAAATGAACACTTTCAAAGTTACCTCTAACGATAAAGTATCCAACAAAAGAAGCCATTAACATAATTGAAATTTGCTTTGTATATTTATTTCTACTTAAAATTAGTGTGGTTGACTCTTTTATATATATGAATATAAGATACAGGAAGGATAAAAATCCAATAATTCCCGATGAAAACCAAACTGTAAGATATATATTATGAGGCCCTAGTGAACTCTTAAATATCCATTCCTGATGATTGATAACATTATCATTATATATAGAATTGTATATTTCATTCCCTGCCCCATATCCTAAAATGGGATTTTTTAATATTAATGTCAAAGCAGAACCTTGAGTCCCATTTTCATATCTATGGCTACTGTCAAGTTGTTCCATTTTTGTTAACAGAACAGATTCATTGCTATTTTTGTGTAATTTAACTACAGAAAAAACGGCAACTCCGGTAATTAATGTAATTATAAAAAGTTTCCAGTCTCTGTTTATTAATAAGATAAGTATATACATGGAAAAAACAGCGAGCCAGGCACCTCTGGAAAGGGTTCCTAGTAAGACAAACAATACTAAGGTAGATAACGAAATTATACCAAGTAAACTAGAATAGTTATTTTTATTAACAAGGTACCAAGTAGATAGCAAAACAGGAAAGAAAAATACAATCCCATCTGAAACGCTTCTATGGTTAAAGTTAGAAAACGGTAGTATATTGTTTCTATAATCGATAAAATATAAGTAAATTTCTTTTAAAGTTATCAGAGATAACCCTATAAAGAAACTATATAAAAACATTTTTTTTATTTTTAGGCTATTCTCCTTATATAATAAAATTAATATTAAAGTGGCAACAAAAAATACATCTCTAAAAAATGGGGTTTTGACTTCACTAAAGCTAATTGCAGGGCTTTTAGATATAAAAATAGAATAAATGACAGTAAGGAAGAAAATTAATAGTGCAAAAAACACTCTGTTTTTTACTGCGTGCAGGTATATTCTTGGGGATTTACATAGATAAAAAATCGATGTAATTGCCATCAATATAAGAAAAAGACTTTTATATCTAGTTACGTCAGTTAGATAGATAAGAGAAACATAACCACCAACTAAAAAAGTATTCCACGATATATTTTTCTTTACAAACTCGATAGTCATTAGCAATACCAAAATGTGATTTATCAATGTTATTATTATAATACATAACTCAATAGAAAGACAAAAATTTATATGTTCCCGAATCTTCACGTTGCTCAGCAATCCTCACATTTTTAATAGAGTTCAGAAGTAGAATTCAAATAATCTGTAACATATGTTATTTAGGTGTGTAGCTAACTAATACTATATTTAAAGTGCTCATGGTTATAAAACTATTGTCACTTTGCAACACATCGAGATAGACCTTTTCAATTTTACAGACTCAATATTCTGCCAATTGGTTATGGGTTACACCATCTGAGTTTGTATTCTCTGGATGGACAGCCGAAGGAATACCTGATAAAAGAGCTGACTGCCGTTGGATGTGAATTTAGAAGGCATAACGGAGGTAGCCACCAAATTTGGTGGTCACCTATAACCGGAAAGACATTCCCGGTCCCGCATCCCAAAAAGGATCTGCCTATCGGCACCGTCAAATCTATAAAGAAAATGGCGGGGATTAAATCCCCGCCGACTTTGGAGGTCATCATGTTTTTCTCAGTAGGTGTTGAGTTGCCGAAAGATGAAAACACCGCGTATGGTCTAGTTATTCCTGCGTTGTGTACTGAAAATTATGGCTGTTTTTCTGCCGCTGATAATAAAGAAGACATCGCGGTAATGGCGCGTGAGGCTATCTTGCTGACAGTAGAAGATATGGTCGCAAATAATAGAGCAGTTGAACGTATTCAGGATGCTGGCTATCTGGTTTATGCGAAAAACACAGAATATCAATATGTTGATAGCTGGTTTGTTATCGACGTTGATTTGTCTGAATTTTCCGGAAAGCAGCAGCGTATTAATATCTCATTGCCTGATACACTCATTCAGCGTATTGATAATCGTGTCAAAGAAAGTCCGGCACAATATCGAGACCGAAGTCACTTTTTAGCAGAAGCGGCAAGACATGAACTCAGCTAATACCAGGCGCACGGATGCGCGCCTGGTATTAAAAAGTACTCAATTGATGCCATTTTTGTAAATCCCCACGATATCGGTATGAATATAAAGATCGGATCATAGCCTCTGTACCATTTTAATGAATGCACTGTTTCGAATGAAGATATGGAGCATATAGCTCTCACTACCAGCCTCAGAAGCCAAATAGATTATTAACCCCCCATAATTAAAGTCCTTTAATTAAGAGCGTTAAAATGCATCTTGCAATTTCACCAAGGATTAAATATTTTATTAGTGCGTTTTTTGTCTTATTTCTTCATCTGCCCTTACATGGGTATCCCAACCAATATACCTAACTGAACTTTTATCTAAAACAACCTGATATTTATATCAGTATATTTCTTTGAAAATGTCATTTTGTATCTAAATAAGGTTTCATAATAGTGCTACACCCATTTTTTGTCTTCCTGGTTCTTGCTGTGATGAAAACGATTTCAAAAAGGCATCAACATAATTAAGCAACTGCCACATAAATTGACAACAATGATTTCGCGTTACTGTCTCATGGAGCGATTGCCATAACCGTTCTATTTTATTTAGCCACGGGGAATAGACCGGTAAAAACAACAAGGTAAATTTGGGATGTTGGGCCAACCAATCCTTCACCTTCTGACTTTTATGAATACAGTCATTATCTAAGATTAATGTGAGGGTTTCCGCATGGGGATATTGATGATTCAGTTCATCTAACATTTTGATAAACAAATCAGCGTTCTTTTTTATTCCCTTAACATAGGTGACTTGTTCTGTTTGGGCATTGAGGCAGCCCGCAAGGTAATATTTTTCATTTTTTCCCGGGGTGATAACCCGTTTTTGTTGCCCTTTGAAACACCAGTCCGCGCCGATTTTCGGGTTGAAATCAATATCTACCTCATCTTCATAGAAAACGGGATGTTTTTCTGAGCTATTCGCTTTAGCTTCCGTGACCTTTGCCATTTTCTCATCATATTCAGGTTAACGTGAGGGTTTCAGCGTGACAATATTGGCGCTCAAGTTCCTTCAATACATTGATAAATAATCGAGAATCCTTATTTAATCCCCCAACAGAAAAGCAGGGAAAACGGAGGTTCGATTTCTTCATCCATCCGGGTTTACTATCAATACAATACTATGTATTTTTCGTCATGTGAATAAGAGAAATTTTAGTTAAAGTTAAATTTTAAATCAGAATACTTTAATTATGATTTAAAATGACCCACATAATACATAAGTATTACTAAAGCCTCCCAACGTAGGAGAATACAAATAATATACCATAGTTGGGTTCGATTAAATAAGTGCACTTTTCAGGAAGGATAGTTAGTTGCTATACTTATCGCCTTACTCGCCAAAGGAAAATGCATCATGAGATACAAACAACTGACCAGTGAAAGGAGATAAAACTCCTAAATGAATTTCGTGCTACGAAAAATACAAACAGGATTTGTGTTGAGCCTGATTTTTAGATAAAATTAAAAGGTAATAAAGATAAGGTTAGATTAACTTATGAAAGCGAAAAAAATTATTCTTGTAGGCTACGATATGCCCGGCTTTGGGGGAAAGGAAACTGTATGCAAAAAATTAGTAACCCTATTATCGAAGGATAACACGCCAGTAGATATCAGTTTCTTCTTTATCGATGATATCCGCCAAGGATGCATTGAAATAGATGATGGATGGTTAAATGGCATGTCATTTCATCGCATCCGATCTGAGATATATAATACAAAGGCCCGCAGAATACATTTTGCCTTTTTATTCTCTAGATTTATGAAAAAAGAAAAGCCAGATATCATTATTGCTATAGATCCACTGAGTTGCTACATAACAAGTCTGGCGAAAAAATTAATTTTTTCCAAAACACCTATATTCTCATGGATTCACTCCTCTCTTGAGGAATTGTATAAAAGTATTTATGCAACAAAAGCTGATTATCACCTTTCCATTAGTTCAGGAATAACTCAGCAATTTATTGATAGAGGTGTTAATCCAGATAAAATCTTTACTATATTTAATCCTGTTTCTCAGAAAAGTGAAACTATCCCTCGACCAAATGGGAGTATAACTAAATTTTTATATGTAGGCAGATTAACTGATGATGATAAGAACATTAGTGGTATGTTTAAAGCATTATCGCAAGTTCATGGTAATTGGGAGTTAAATATTGTTGGTAGTGGTCGTGATGAAAAAATATTACGCAGTGTAGCAGATAGTCTAAATATAACTAGTAATATAATATGGCACGGTTGGCATAATGAGCCATGGCACTATGTTATCAGTGAAATTAAAGAGATTACAACACTGTTATTGACTTCGAATTTCGAGGGGTTCCCTATGGTGTTAGGCGAAGCTAATTCTCAAGGTATATATTGTATAAGTTCTGACTGTAAAACTGGCCCCGCTGATATCATAACCAATGAAATTAATGGTGAGTTATATCCTGTTGATAAGCCATCTGAATTAATAAATAAATTACAGAATATAGTTAACGGAAAAAAACTAGCTGACAACGATACAATAAAAATGGCGATTTCCAATTTATATGATTCGAGCTATTTAAAAAGAGTGAAATCGGCGCTTAATATTTAATGGTATCGACTAAATAATACAAGAGAGATGATAGTGCAAGGTTCACATTTACATTCTGGAAAAAAATTATCAGTCATAGTTGTAGCGCATAACTTAGAAAAGTTAATAGGAAAATGCTTAAAAAGCATAAAAAAATGCCTATGCAAAGTTTCTTCTAATGATTATGAAGTTTTGCTGATAGATGACAGTTCTTCTGACTCAACTCCATCAATCTTAAAAGAATTTTCAGAAGAAAATGAATCTTTTATTTACATAAGAAAAGAGTTTAGGAATGTAGGTAAAGTAAGGAAATATGCAGTAGAGGTGAGTCATGGAGAGTATATTACTTTCGTTGATGGTGATGATTTTTTATCTGATTTTTCTATGAGAGAGATTTTGGACTTTTTGGCATATAAAAAACCAGATATATTTATCAGTGGGTTAAATGAAGTAAAAAAGGATTCAGATATAATAGAAAGGTCGAGATTGCTATCCTCAATAAAACTTAATAGGGATTCGGCAATAAAAGATTTTTTAATTCATAAAAAATTTCAAGCACATTCAATAGGGAAATTTTTTAGGAAAGAATTATTCCACGGAAACAACTTTCCTGAAGTTCCTTGTTATGAAGATTCCTTATCATTTCCTTTATTTTTAGCTAGGTGCAATAGTATTCATTATACTAAGATGAAATACTATAATTACGTAAAAAGAGACGGTAGTTTGTCTAATTCCATTAATGAGTCTAAAGTAAATATAATGGCAGAGGTTATTTTAATAACAGATAAAACCTTCGGCAGAAAATTCAGAAACCTTACAGCTTGTCATGCTATAGAGCTTATCTATAAATATGGAAATAAGTTGTCAAAAGAATATTCTGATTCTATCTATCAGATATTAAAAGACCTTTCAATATTAAGCTTTATGTTAGATCATAATGTTAGGTTTAGTTTTAAGAAAAAGTTACTGAAAATAAGAAAAAAATAGAATATCAAGGAGTGGAAAACTCCACTCTTTTTTTGCATTAAGGGATAATCTTGGACTTAAACACACAATAAAATACTATCATTAGTAATGTTGGGATTCATAACTATAAAACCGCTGTTATTTAGTGGAAGAATTTTATGACATATTTATTATTAGACCGATAGGAAAATGCTAATGGTTCAGATATATTATCAATAGGTGGTGGTTACTCTGGCAGTCAATAATTTTCCAATACATAGTCACAGTAAATCTAGGTAATATTGATCATGAAGGAAATATAATTATGTTGTGGTCGCTAATGAGTGTGTATATACCCGTTATCTTTCAAGTTGCCTCTTTGTTGGCTGCGCTCACTCACCTCGGTCACATCGTTATCTATGCTCCCGGGGATTCGCTCCCTTGCTGTCGCGATGCATCTTGAAATCCATAGGGTATATATTATTAATATTGGCGTTCATTCCCATTTTATTTCCGGAACAACAACTAATATTGGGTCAGAAACTGAAATACACATAACAAGTTCATATATCAAGTTGATGGGTTAGTATCGAAATATATGATATTAATAATTACTGCCCTATTTATGGGCAGAATTATTATGGGAAAAGTAATCGACCAATGCTTTCTCTGATACACCAGCGATCTTTATATTCGTAGGTAGGTTTTCCAAATGAAAAACGCATTGCTTTATTTTCTTCGTTACATTTGTTCCACGCACTTTGTGTGTTCAGCCACATTATTATAGTTCCTACAGACAATTTGGCTAACTCTGTATTTAACCCAATATTTATGTAATCAAAAGTTGACCATTTTGGATTATCTGATTTCATTATTAGCTGAAATGCTGCTGGTTTCCCTTGATAAAAAAGGATACTACCAAACACCATATTGCGAAATTTTTGGATGAATTTTATGTTTTCTTCTCTTTGACCTGGATATATACCTCTGCGCATCTTGAAAAGTTCAAAATAAATATCTACTAATTCAGAGGCACTATATTCACGTTGGTCTATTATCTCGCCCCCTTGCTCAAGGAATCGTCTAACTTCTCTTTTTCTTGAGTTTTTCGTACTGGATGACATCATCTCTGGATTCTTTGCCAAACAAATTTGTCGTCTGGCATTCAATTTGTAAGCAACATTCATAATAGAGTTTGCGTTTATCTCTGATATAATTTTACTTTTAAAAGGAAGTAAGCTTTTTTTCTCAGCAGATAAAGGCAAAATTAATTCATCTTTTGGCACAGGCAAATTGAGATGTTTAGTGATTTCGGAAGTAAGACAATCATTAGCCAGATATCTATTGTGCCATACACATAAAGCTCCTGTGAGCTTACCATTTCCATTAGTTCTCACAAAGAATCGTTCTCTACATTCTGCGTGTGAGTGTAAATAATCAAGTACATCAGGGTGCGTTGAAAAATTGCCGCCAAATTTTTTATAACAATAACGGTATTCAGACTCTCCAGCCTCTGACCACCCTGAAAAATGAGTCTTTATGTTTGTAATATTCAATGATGCTACCTCTATATAAATTCAAAATAGATCGTAATATGATAATTTCCATTTTTCATAGTAAATCAATGCAACACATCTCAAATGTTTATAACGTCATATTAGACTGTTTATGGTTATAAAGCTACTACTATTCGGAGGCAAACATACTATATATTAACAAATTTTTGGGGCATTTGAATCAATAAGGGCAAAACGGCCCAGAAATTACTTTGGCAGTTTTGGTCATTCGATATCAGGAGGTTATAAAATATCTATCCGACTCAGTATTACCCGATATTCCTGATTTGTTGGAAACTATAAAGTTGGAAAAAGTGTAGGGCCGAATAATAAGAAAATTAACAGTAAGGCGCTGACCAGAGATATAGGGAGTTATGCCAAATCAAAAGCTAATTATTAAATATCAACCATGTGGGAACTACTGACCTGCTGGTAATTATATGTTGAGAGGCGATAATTATACGAAAGCAGAGAGTGATGTGATTCGTCTGAAATAAGTGATAAGTATGAAATTTAGGAATATTTGGGTAGAGGAATTTAATATGGACACAAACCGCTAATTTTAATGAAGGTTTAGCAAATGTAATTAATGTTCGGAGTGATAACAAAAGAAGATAAAGTAAATTTAATTAAGTAGATGTAATATATGGAGGAAATTCATATGATTGATATACAAAAAATACAGGATATTAGATAACCGAAATAATCAAATTAATTGTAGGACCGTTTGGTCCTAATGGCAGTTATTTGGTAGGTTCGGTGACATAGTTATCAAGAAAAAATAGTTTCTATAAATTTTACATAGGGTCATGCTATTGCATGGTTTTCTTATGCCTGGTGTTATTCTTTAATAATCAATACATATTTTTTTGTCTTAGATACAGGAAGATTAAATACTATTTTTTCTTTTGATGTGATCTGAGGTTCACCAGTATCCCTTAGTTTTATAAATCGAGAAAGGATAATTTTATTGAAAATTTTTAATTTATCTTTACGAGAATGAGAAGGTAGCCAAGAACCATTAAAATGGTGTATTGCGAAGTTTGTCATATTCGGTTCTGGCGTGCAAAAATAATTAGATGGATAAATAATAGAATTATTAGTTAAATAGGTCTCTTTTGTCCCATTATATGGTGGTAATAGGTTGAATTTTTTTGAAAAATAACGAGTTATCTTTATTATGTTTGTTTCTAAATCAAGTCCATTGGGATTTTCAAAATGAATATCGTCATATTGTTTTAATAAATCATAAACAATACTGTTTCTTTTTTCTGCGCCTATAACAGCAGAGGTAACAGGATAGTAACAGTTCCCCTCTCCTTTTTCATAACAACTAAAAAAGTCCAAATGTAAGAATGAATCTAGACTTTGGGTAATTTCTACATCAGTATCTAAGTATATTCCACCTTCATTATAAAGAACATAAAGCCTCAGGTAATCAGAGACAAAAGCCCATTTTTTATTACGAAATGCTTCTTCGGTATAATTATTTTTAATACTCTTTAGGCTCTCATTGTTCCATTCAATCAATTTATAATCAGGTAAAAATTTTTTCCATGTTGCTATGCAATCCAAAACGAATTGTGGTTTAGGTTTATCACCAACCCATACATAATGAATTTTCTTAGGTATCATTTGTCATCTCAAAAGTTGAATATATTTCGCTAAAAATAGGATACACAAATTATCTCTCAAGGTCTCGTTAAGTCTTCCTTTCCGAACATCGTATGCTCAACTTCTACCCAATCTCAGTTAGCCAAAAGGAGAAAGACTGTTGTAACAAGCAAATGAGACACTTATCTTTACTACAAGACGCAGTTGATTTAGAAATCGCTGTCATCTCACCTTGTCTTTTACAAAGATGAATAAATATTGACCTAAACCTTAAAGTCTGGGCTGACGGCTATCTACTAAAGAAGCAACAAAAGTGTATTCCCACTCCGAGCTAGAATGGAAAACACTATCTTGCCGGAGCCCTACATTCTGTATATGGGTAAAATGGATCATATGAGCGGAACAAGTAAGAATTCAGACTCGTTTATCAGGATGTTGGAAAAATTAAGAAGCACTTATCGACAAGCTAAGACCTAGACTTTAACAGTAGACAATTATGTGATCCACAAGAGCTTAAAGTAGAACGATGGCTTTTGACCAATCCAAAGTTTAATTTATTGTTTTTACTGACTTACTCCTATCGGTTAAACAAAATAGAGTTGCTATGGTTATCTTTACACGAAACGGTCACTTGTCATCATCAATGTCGCTATATGTGGCAATTGTTGATAAAGGTAAAGCAGTTTATGGTGGTCGTTTCGCCTTTATCGAGAAGCCATCCAGTTAAAACAAAAATGTGGCGATAATATGCAAAGCTAATTAAATCCCCACCATTTTCTTATAGATTTGGCAATTACTGATAGGTAAATCTTTTTTAGGATACAGAGTTGGGAATGTTTTTCCAGCTGTAAGTGACTATCTCTGTTATTCCTTCTAAGTTCACACCCAATGGCAGTCAGCCCTTTTATCAAGTCAGTCAATTTCATATATCCCTCTTAACCTAACATCAAGATACATACGCGCACACAAAGTATATTTTTCTCAAGTGAACTACATCAAAGCAATGGGTAATAGATTAGCTAATCCGTGATATTGCAAAATATAACATTATGATAGATCTGCACCCATAATTCATAGAGTTATTGCCCAAGATGCATTGTAATGAAATTTCTGAACAAATAAAGCAGGTGATGCCAATTTTTTAGATAAAGGTCGAATGACCTTTATCCTTTAATGAGTCTAATGTGATGGAACTTTTTTAGTGAAAAAAATTCGTAATTTGATATGGAATTCAAACAAAGATCACTATAATTTTAATATGTAGAACATCTTGCATATTATGTGATAGAATGCATTAATTTTTTTATGGAAACGTAGTATGAATATTTTTGAAAATGTTATAAAGGAAGAGAAAAACATTGTCTTAAAAAAAAGACATGATGTTTTCCATATTGCTTTTGCGGTCGATGGGAATTATTTGAGGCCTGCTGGAGTTGCAATGTTTTCCATACTGAAAAACAACCCTGATTCTTTTTTCCATTTCCATATATTTACCGCAGGTCTTTCTCCTTCTGATGTTGAGAAAATTAAGAGCTTTAGTGATTTTAACTGTTCTGTTACAATTCATTTTATTGATACTAGTGTATTTGATAGGCTACCAGAAAGTAGTTATATTTCTACAGCTATGTATTATAGGCTTATAATACCTTATGCTCTTAAGGGAATAGCGGAAGTTGTTTTATACCTCGATGCCGACATTTTATGTTTAGGGAATTTATCTCATTTGTTCGATGCAGACATTGGTAATAATCCAATTGCTGCTGTTTATGATGAGTGTGTTAACCTAAGTTATATAGATGAATTGGGTATCGACAGAACAAAACCATATTTTAACTCTGGAGTTATGTTAATAAACATTCACAATTGGATGTTAGATGATATAGTTTGTAACTTCATGAAAATTATTAATGAAAGAGTATACTCCTATCCAGACCAAGATGTATTAAATATCATTTTAAACGATAAGGTTAAACTTTTACCTAAACAGTATAACCGTTTTTCTTTAGGGAAAGGTTCATTCTCGTCTGACACTGTTTTAGCTCATTTTGCTGGTTATCCAAAACCCTGGAGTGTTTTGTTTAAACATAATGATATTTATCTGGCTTATTATAATGAATCTCCTTGGGGGAATGTTCCATTAGATAAACCAAGAAACTATAAACAATATAAAAAATACTCTAATAAATTATGGGGTGAAAATAAGTATTTTTCTAGCTTTATATGGTATGTAAAGTACGTTGTGAAGAAAATATCGTGTAAAAATAATTAAATATTTTTTGGGGTATAGCTATTAATTATATATATTTTATACCCCCCTCGACTTAATAATTATACTAACTTATCAGCATGAATAATTAATATTTCCTATAGCCTAGATACAAAAATAACACTTTCAAAGAAATATACTGATATAAATATGCGGTTATTTTAGATAAAAGTGCAGTTAGGCATATTGGTTGGGATGCCCATATAAGGACAGATGAAGAAATAAGACAAAAAAAACTTACTAATAAAAGAAAAATAAAATATTTTATCCTTGGTGCAATTACAGGATGCATTTTGACGCTCTTAATTAAAGGACTTTAATTATGATAAATTAGTAGAAAGTTTAATAATCTATTGGGCTTCTGAGGCTGATGTGAGATCTATATGCTCCGTATCTTCACTCGGAACCATATATCCACTAAAACGGTACGAAGTCTATGATTCGAGCTTTACATTCACACCGATATCGAGGGATTTACAAAAACAGCGTCAATTGAGTGCTTTTTAACACCAAGCGCATTTATGCGCCTGGTGTTAGCTGAGTTCATGTTTTGCCGCTTTTGCTAAAGGTCACTTCGGTCTCGATATTGTGCCGGACTTTCTTTGACACGATTTCAGTACGCTGAATGAGCATATCAAGCAGTGAGATATTAATACGTTGTTGCTTTCCGGAAAATTCAGACAAATCAACGTCGATAACAAACCAGCTATCAACATATTGATATTCTGTGTTTTCTGCATAAACCAGATAGCCAGCATCCTTAATGTGTTCAACTGTGCTATTATTTGCGACCATATCTTCTACTGTTAGTAAGACAGCCTCACGCGCCATTATCGCAATGTCTTCTTTATTATCAGCGGCAGAAAAACAGCCATAATTTTCGGTACACAGCGCAGGAATAACTAGACCATACGCGGTGTTTTCATCTTTCGGCAACTCAACACCTACTGAGAAAAACATGATGACCTCCAAAGTCGTCGGGGATTAAATCCCCGCCATTTTCTTTATAGATTTGACGGTGCCGATAAGCAGATCTTTTTTTACGGGACAGGGAACGTCTTTCCGGTTATAGGTGACCACCAAATTTGGAGGCTACCTCCGTTATGCCTTCTAAGTTCACATCCAACGGCAGTCAGCCCTTTTTTCAGGTCAGTTGATTATATATCCTCCCAACCTGACATCAACATATGCACGCATACATACAAAGTAAATTTGTTTATCTCAAGTGAACTACGGGTAAGAGAATTGGTTAATGTGTAATGTTGCAGAATATAGCGTTATGGTAGGTTTACAGAGAGTGACTACTTTAGATGCGTTGTAATGAAACTTTGTAAGGTGATGCTATTTTTCTGTATGTTTATTATGCAATAATGGTTCGTAATTCCATCATAGTTAATATATTTCTTTCTCAATCATCATTTCGGTTATTTATTGATACTCAGATCTGCCCGATTTTTACCATATTGGGTCTCATCGAATACTTTTAAAAACTGCTTTCACAAAGATTGCTGTCAGTTAATGGGCTACAGAAAACATTCCATTTCGAGAAGCTCTTTAAATGTGAATCCACTACTGAGGGTTAATTTTCTTAACTTTTCCAAATCCATCTATTCAATCTCATAATATTTTGTTGATATAATGACTTATCATAACATAATTATAACTTTATTATACCTAATAAATGCATTATTTATATCTGTTTTTCAAAAGTTTGTTGTATTTAATAGTATGATACTGCCGTGGTAATAGAAATGAGAGAGAAAAGTGTTATCAGAATAGATAATGCGAAAAAAAACAGTATCTTATTATTTCGGTTGTTATTTATTACATGATTGAATGAAATATATATACAATGAATTTGTTGGCTGTATTTTTCTTCACTGGGCTGATAAATTTCAATATTTAACTGTTTGTGGAAAGTGTTAAGTTAAATTTCATAGGTGAAATCACCTATTATATATGTCACTAAATAACAGTTAAAATAAGGAAGGAATAAAATGTCATCGAAAGTTATAGCTATAAACCCTGGTCAATCGTTTGAGATTTTTAAGCATGGAAATGTAATATTTCCCAATCATTATCCTTTGGCGATTATAAAAAACAATGGTATGGCGCCGATTAGGGCGGTAAATTACTGGGCTCCCCCGATTGGAGATTATAACCAGTATGGTTATATTGATGTTTACCCCGGTGAGGAGAAAACATTTCTCGCACCTGTTAACGCTGTTTATTTCTATAAAATTATAGTCACCAATCTCAGCACTATTTACAACGCAGAAATTGAAGTTACATCGCAGTTTTGGAATTGGTAGTTGAACCTTTATGGGGCATATTTTAAGAATTTAATTATCTAGCAAACCGATTTAAGGAGGCAGGCTTTAACCTGCCATCCTTTATTTTAGGTGATATTAAATTTCACTTTTTTGGGGTTGGCTATTCTATTAAGAAATAACTTTAAGTGTTTTCAGTAAGTATATCTCGTAATATTTAATTGTTAATGGCTTTCAAGGTTGATTTAAGTGGAATATTTATAGCAGTTAAATTCTATTTCTAACACCAAAGGATTAACGAAACTTTTCTTGTCATGAGGTTTATCACACTCTTTGGAAATGAAACCAACAGTTATATTACATTTCTTATCAATATACTATATATTCATATTTTTGAATGTTAACTAATTGATGATTTTTTATGGCAAATATAATCTATTTGGAAATTAAGGGTGATAAACAAGGTTTGATATCACAGGGATGTTCAACGGTTGATTCTATTGGTAACACATGTCAGCTTGGTCATGAAGACCATATATTTGTTTATGAATTGACGTCTAATATAACCAGAGGTCAACATGTTAACCATCAACCGGTTGAGATAAGAAAACCAATAGACAAATCTTCTCCTCTTTTGGGATTAGCCATAACCAATAAAGAATCGCTGCAATGTATTTTTTATTTTTACAGAACATCAACTAAAGGTGGTTTAGAACTCTATTATAAGATAAAACTCACTGGCGCATATCTATGTGGATTGAATGGCTTTTATCCAAATTCATCTACGCATAATGAATGCCAGCCACAGGAAAGTTTATCTTTAATGTATAAGTCAATAACGTGGGAACATGTTATGTCCGGCACCAGTGCATATAGCATATGGGAAGACAACGTTTATTGAGGTTTTTATGAAAGGGATATCCCATCTTTCTTATGATTTAAATAATTACGCTTCGTCATTGAAGCGTAAAGCACACTTGGCTGCCAGCTTTTTTATAGAGGATAGCCAGTTGAGAATGTCATATTTAAAAGAAATTGATGACTTTGTTAATATAAAAACACGTGAGTTTAAAAATACCTTTGATGTAAATGAAAAGAAGAGATTGGTTTATGAAGTAAAAGATGAATATGAAATAACGGAAAGAGAATGTCAGGCTTTAAGGCGTAAGGATTATACCAAATATATTGTAACCGATATATTTGAAGATTAGGGCGTGGTTAAATACGCAAAAATAGGCGGTGGTGCTCAAGCAGTTGCTGGTTTTGCTGTAATTAATTCAAGGAAGTTTTTAAAGTCTAAAGCAGTTCAATCGATGGGGGTTATATTAGTTGCTCATGGAGCTAATAACTTTTATGAATCTATTAGTCCGATTCTTTATGAGAATCAAGATATAGGTTGGGTTAGGGAAGGATATAGGCATGTCTCTCATGCTTTAGGTTATGGTAATGATGTAGCTGATGTTGCCTATAGTTCAGTCGATTTAGCGGCGAGTGCGTATGGAACGTATGGAATGTTCAAGCTTAAACCGGGAGCGGGGAAATTGTTCAGATATATTAATTCGGATTTTACCAGAAAATGGCGGTTAACACCGAGTCCTATTTTAACCATTCAAATATCTGGTAGTATGTATAAAGTCAAACTTTTAGTAGAGGATATATATAAGCTTTATGATGATTGAAATCTGTTTTTTATTTTAAAACGAATATAGAGTGTTGTTAATTTTAATCCTGTGATAGGATTACAGCTAACGGAAAGGCTATAATAAATTGAGAATGAGATAAAAAAGAGTAAGTAAATAAGTGACATTAATGAAATACTATATTCCTTTTCACTGAAAAGCATACCTGATATTATAAATAAACAGACTGAGGTTAAAAGTATTAATGGTGTGGCGATTTCTTCAGCTATAAATAATAGATAATGACAGAAACAATCTGTTTTGCTCTTGTATTTATGATAAATATCAGGATCATCTTTGTGTAGAATAATAAAGCTTCTCTTTATCTTAACTAATTCTTTTAAGGTGAATCCGCTATTTAATATTAATTTTCTCAAGTCAGTTAGGTTCATTTATTTAGACCCGATTTTACTTAGTTTTATAATTGGTTATTTTTATCATGTTTTATTGGTGAACTCAAGGGTTAAATTTATTTTTTTAAAACGAATGTAGAAAATTAATAATTTTGAACCTGTGATTAGATTACAGCTAACGGAAAAACTGTAATAAATAAAAGATGAGATTGAAATAAATAAGTAAATTGAAAACATTAATGGAACTCCATATGCCATATCACTGAAAAACATACCTAAAATTATAAATAAAAAAATTGGAGTAAAAAATAATAATGGCATGGCGACTTCTTCACCTATAAGTAAAATATATTGGCAAAAACAATCTGTTTTACTTTGGTATTTGTCATAAACATCAGGCTCATCTTTATATAGCATAATAAAGTTTCTCTTTATCTTAATCAATTCTTTAAAGGTGAGTCCGCTATTTAATATTAATTTTCTTAAGTCAGTTAGGTTCATTTATTTATGCTCGATTTTATTTGGTCTTATAATCAGTTATTTTTATCATGTTTTATTGGTGAACTCAATGGTTAAATTTATTTTTTATTTTAAAACGAATATAGAAAATTAACAATTTTGAACCTGTGATTAAATTACAGCTAACGGAAAGGCTGTAGTAAATAAAAGCAGAAATAGCAAAAAATAAGTAAATAGATGACATTAATGGAATTCCATATGCCATTTCACTGAAAAACATGCCTGTTATTATAAATAAAAAAACTGAAGTAGAAAATGTTAATGGTAAAGAGACTTCTTCAGCTATAAATAACAGATAATGGCAAAAACAATCTGTTTTACTTTGATATTTATCATAAATATATGGGTCATCTTTATGCAGAACAATAAAATTTCTCTTTATCTTAAGTAATTCTTTTAAGGTGAATCCACTATTTAATATTAGTTTTCTTAAGTCAATTAAATCCATTTTTTTAAACTCGTTTTCTAACTATATAAATTTTTTACCGTAACATGCTTATTTTTTATAGCTGTTTGAGTTGTTCTTTTATTTTGAAGCGAATATAGAAAATGACTAATTTTATGCAGGTGCAAAAATTATAACGATAGCGGTGATAAAAAGATTTATAACATATGCATATAATGGTTGAAATAATATAAATAATCGATATTAATGATAAATAGGATACTGTATTTTCGTTATGAAGGAAAATTTCCATTATTATGATACCTATATACATGAGAGAAAAAAATAACACGGGATCGCCGGCATCTTCAGCAAGCACTATTATAACATTGTAAATATTATCGCTTTTTGTGTAATATCTTATTACATATCTTCTTTCATCATCGTCAAGATTTTTAAAGGTCCTTTGCAGCATAAGAAGCTCTTTAAATGTGAATCCACTACTGAGGGTTAATTTTCTTAACTTTTCCAAATCCATCTATTCAATCTCATAATATTTTGTTGATATAATGACTTATCATAACATAATTATAACTTTATTATACCTAATAAATGCATTATTTATATCTGTTTTTCAAAAGTTTGTTGTATTTAATGGTATGGTACTGCTGTCGTAATAGAAATGAGAGAGAGAATTGTTATCAGAATAGATAATGCGGAAAAAACATCACCTTATTATTTCGGTTGTTATTTATTACAT
Source organism: Photorhabdus aballayi (assembly GCF_026153155.1). Classification (NCBI taxonomy): domain Bacteria; kingdom Pseudomonadati; phylum Pseudomonadota; class Gammaproteobacteria; order Enterobacterales; family Morganellaceae; genus Photorhabdus; species Photorhabdus aballayi. Next base: position 41,360 of record NZ_JAPFCD010000042.1, read on the forward strand.
GATTGAATGACAAAGTATATACAATGAATTCGTTGATTGTATTTTTTCACTGGGCTGATAAATTTCAATATTTAACTGTTTGTGGAAAGTGTTAAGTTAAATTTTACAGGTAAAACTGCCTGTTATATATATTACTAAACAACATAAATAATAAGGAAAAGAATAATGTCAACGAAAAAAAGAATATCTGTAGGTCCTCTTCAAACCGTTGAGATTTATAGTAGTAGCAATATTGTAATGCCCAATACTGTCCCAACGGCAGTTATAAAAAACAGGAGTATAGCACCAATTAAAGCTATAAATTACTGGGCTAGTCTGACTGGAGATTATCAGCAGTATAGTTATGTTGATGTTTATCTTGGAGAAGTTAAAATACTCGCAAGACCTACTCACCTTCTTTACCGATATAAAATAGTAGTTTCCAATCTTAGCAGTACTGAAAGCGCAGAAATTGACTTTGTATTGGATTCTATGTATAAAAACACTGACATTCGATCAAGAAAAATACTGTTGACCAATCCACATGGATTTGAAATTTATAATTCTGGTAATGCAGCATTCCCTTCTGAATTCAGTGATGCAATTATAAGAAACAATGGTTTTGCACATATTAGGGCTATAAATTATTGGGCTAGTCCGTTTGGAAGTTATAATATGTATACCCATGTTGATGTTGACGCCGGTAACTCCGATATACTTGCATCACCGCCTAATCTTGTTAATTTCTATAAAATTGTAGTCTATAACATTAGCCGTGATGTTCAAAATGCAGAATTTGAAGTTATATCGCATATATGGCCCGCCAATTAATAAAGTAGGAGGCAGGTTCTGGCCTGCCATCCTCTTTTTTATTTTTATATTGGTGATTTTCTTTTAATCAGTCGAGCACTAGTTGACTTATTCGGCAATCATATAAAGCCGCTAATTTTTCAATCGTTGCTTTGCGTGGGCGATCTGATTTCTCAAACTGAGAAACGGCAGCTTGTTTTATACCCAGTTTTTCCGCTACCTCAGCTTGTGATAGTCCACGATAAATACGCCAAGCGGCTTGTAGTGAAACTTCATCGTCTACCATGATAGAAACGATTTCATGAGGAATAGTTTCATTGTCATTTGGACCCGCTGTATAGGGAATAATTTGATAATCTTCATCATGATCCGCGGCTGCCAACAGTCTTTCGTACTCGTCCATTGGTAAAATAACGGCTTGTTTTTTGCCATGCTCGTCTGTAATAAATTGAATACTAGCCATATTCTTTTGCTCCGTATGTTTACGTAGTTACGTAGCCCTTAGAGGTAAATGGTTATTCCCGTTATCTTTCAAGTTGCCTCTTTGTTGGCTGCACTCACTCACCCCAGTCACATAGTTATCTATGCTCTTGGGGATTCGCTCCCTTGCCGTCGCGATGCACCTTGAAATCTATAGGGTATAAATGGGAAAACTTACCTATTTGTTAATAGGTTTTTGTCTGGCGCCGCCTAATTTCCTGAATTTCTAGGATGTTAGGTTCTCCATCCAGTAATTCAAACAAAACCCGATAATCGCCAACTCTGAGTCTATATCTGTTATCGAATCCTGATAATTTTCTGATATCCAGACCAACAAGAGGAAAATCTGTTAGCGAACTCACCTTTTGTTTTATCGCCTTCTGATATCGAGTATCGATCCTCGTTAGCTGCTTGATTGCAGCTTTAGACTAAATTACTTTAATCATTTCTTCCTCTATTTTAAAAGAGCATATCCGCTGTGGATACTCAAAATATAGGTGTTTATATTTATGCCGTCAAAGGAAAGTCTTATATTTTAAGAGGAAAAATAAGGTTACGTCCAGTAGAGTTCAATTTTTTATGATGAAATCAGATATAAATTTTATGATGATTGGAATTTATTTTTTAATAAAATTCTTTCTCTGTTTTAAATGTGATTATAGAAATGAAGATTAGTTTCTATTTATTTTTTTATATTGATTTTACTCCTAATTAAATTAAAGGGGTTTACCCCTTAAATAAAAGATTGTTGT
>NZ_JAPFCD010000043.1:0-41838 GCF_026153155.1 Photorhabdus aballayi
CCCGCAGGAAGGAAAGAAAAACATGCGCATACCCCGCATATATCACCCGGAATTACTCTCATCGAATACTGAAATTTATCTGAGTGATGAGGCGGCTAACCATGTTGGGCGGGTACTCAGAATGAGTCATGGTCAACAGTTGCAACTGTTTGACGGCAGCAATCAGATCTTCAACGCTCAGATTACCGAAGCTAGCAAAAAATCTATCAAAGTACATATCAGCAATAGCGAACTTGCCGATAATGAATCACCACTTAATCTCCATTTAGGGCAAGTCATATCCCGCGGTGAGAAAATGGAGTTCACCATTCAAAAATCTGTAGAACTCGGGGTAAATGTTATTACGCCTTTAATTTCTGAACGTTGCGGTGTAAAGCTGGATGGAGAACGGCTGGCTAAAAAACTTCAACAGTGGCAGAAAATTGCTATTGCTGCCTGCGAGCAATGCTGCCGCAACCGTATACCTGAAATTCGCCCAGTGATGCAACTCGAACACTGGTGTGCGGAAGATGATGGCAGTTTAAAATTAAATCTACATCCACGAGCCAGCCAAAGCATCAATACCCTGCCTTTACCTGTAGAAAAAGTGCGCTTACTGATTGGCCCGGAAGGAGGATTATCGATAGATGAAATTGCTATGACAACTAATTACCAATTTACTGATATCCTGTTAGGACCAAGGGTACTGAGAACAGAAACGACAGCGCTCACCGCAATTACTGCATTACAAGTGCGTTTCGGCGATTTGGGTTAAGGAGAAAGAATGATCAAAATCGGCATCGTGATGGACCCCATTTCATCCATCAACATCAAGAAAGACACCAGTTTTGCCATGCTATTAGAAGCACAACGCCGCGGCTGGGAACTCCATTATATGGAGATGAGCGATCTTTATCTGCACCAAGGGGAAGCACGCGCACGTACCCGCTTATTGCAGGTAGAAAACCGTCCACAGCAATGGTATCAATTCGATAGAGAACAAGATCTGGCATTGGAAACATTGGATGTCATCCTGATGCGTAAAGATCCGCCATTTGATACTGAATACATTTACGCCACTTATATTCTGGAGCGCGCAGAAGAGAAAGGCGCTCTCATTGTCAATAAACCACAAAGCCTGCGCGATTGTAACGAGAAACTCTTCACAGCTTGGTTCCCTGATTTAACACCAGATACATTAGTCACTCGCAACGCGGCTCACTTGCGTGAATTCCACCTGAAACATGGCGATGTCATCTTTAAACCACTAGATGGTATGGGCGGTGCATCAATATTCCGCCTGAAAAAAGATGACCCAAACGTTGGCGTAATTATCGAAACCTTGACGGAACATGGCAGTCGCTTCTGCATGGCGCAGAATTTCTTACCGGCCATCAACGAAGGCGATAAACGGGTATTAATTGTCGATGGCGAACCTGTTCCTTATTGCCTGGCTCGTATCCCTGCCCAAGGTGAAACCCGAGGTAACCTTGCTGCGGGCGGCCGTGGTGAAGCTCGCCCGCTTTCAGAAAGTGACTGGGCTATCGCCAGAGCTGTTGCTCCGACTTTAAAAGAAAAAGGGTTAATTTTTGTCGGCCTGGACATCATTGGTGACAAACTGACTGAAATTAATGTCACCAGCCCAACCTGTGCACGCGAGATAGAAGCCGCTTTCCCTGATATTTCAATCATTGGCATGTTAATGAATGCGATTGAACAACGGTTAGAGAAATAAAAAATTCTTTTTGCGAATTTGCCTGTCAGGGTTTGTCATTTATACTTTTAGCCCACATACTGTGGGCTAAATAATCCTTACACAGCAAGGTTAATTACTAGAAATAAAATGAATCTACAGCACCATTTTCTTATCGCCATGCCCTCATTATCTGATCCCTATTTCAAACGCTCAGTTGTTTACATTTGTGAACATAATGAAAATGGGGCAATGGGATTGGTGATAAATAAACCTATTGAGCAAATCTCCGTTCGGAAAGTTTTACAAAAGCTGAAAATATCACCAGAAGATCGGGATGAAAGCATCAGTCTAAACAAACCTGTCATGACTGGCGGCCCACTGGCTGAAGATCATGGTTTTATATTGCACACTCCCAGACCCGGTTTCAGTTCAAGTATTAAAATTTCCGATGACACAATGATCACCACATCCAAAGATGTCCTGGAAACCTTGGGTACACCACGCCAACCAAAACAGATATTGGTCACGTTGGGGTATGCCAGTTGGGAAAAAGGCCAGCTTGAAAAAGAGATAATGGAGAATAGCTGGCTAACAGCAAACGCTGATCCACATATTATTTTCAACTCACCCATTGCGGACCGCTGGCGTGAAGCCGCCTCTTTGCTTGGTATCAATATCTATAATATTGCGCCACAGGCAGGACATGCATAGATGAGTAACCGTACAATAATGGCTTTTGATTTTGGCACTCGCAGCATAGGCGCAGCCATTGGACAAGAAATAACAGGTACCGCCAGAGCATTAACCTCGTTTAAAGCCACAGAGGGTATCCCCAATTGGCAGCAAATCGAAAAATTACTTAAAGAATGGCAACCCGATCTGGTTATCGTTGGTCTTCCCCTTAATATGGATGGCACAGAGCAATTAGTAACAGCGCAAGCTCGTAAATTTGCAAACCGGCTGCATGGCCGGTTTGGCGTACAAGTCCAACTCCAGGATGAACGTCTGACAACCGTTGAAGCCCGCGCTCATCTGTTTGATCGAGGTGGTTATAAGGCCTTAAACAAAGGAAAAGTAGATGCTACTTCCGCTGTTATTATTCTGGAGAGCTGGTTTGAACAGCACTATTAAGCGTTATTAATAGCGATCAACTAACAGTAACAGCAATCAATTAACAGCAACCGTAAACCACGATTCGCGATTAACTGATAGCATTTTCTTTAATCTTCCTTTCCGTTTGCTCTGCCAGTAATCCCTGCAATTTACGCTGCTGCCAGCCCTGCTCATAGGTTTGCATCCCACTGGCAGCACCCGTCTGCATAAGCGTTGTTATTTGATAATTTTTTCCTTCTCGTATCAGATGACTCACAGCCTGATTAACCACCAATACTTCATATACAGCGACTCGCCCACCTCCCTGTGCAGAGACTAATTGCTGTGCTATCACGGCTTTCAAACTGCCTGCTAGCTGACTACGTACCCATCCTTTTTCTTCAGCAGAGAAAATATCTACCAACCGGTCAATTGCTTGTACAGCACCTCTGGTATGCAAAGTCGATAATACCAGATGCCCAGTCTCTGCCGCAGTTAACGCCAAGCGTATTGTCTCCTTATCCCGCAACTCCCCCAACAGTAATACATCAGGATCTTGCCGGAGAGCCCCTTTTAACGCTTCCTGATAACTGGGTGAATCCAATCCAATTTGTCGCTGTTGTATCAGACAATTGCGGCTATGGTGGATAAATTCCACGGGATCTTCCAATGTAATAATGTGCTGACAACTGTGGCTGTTCAGCATATCCACAATGGCCGTTAACGTTGTCGACTTCCCGCTGCCTGTAGCGCCGGTTACCAAGATCAACCCACTTTCTTCCCGCAAAGCCATTTCACGGATAATTTCAGGTGCTTTTAGCTGTTCCAGAGTTGAACACTGAGAGTGAATTAAACGCAAAGCGGCTGACAACCCGGAGTGCTGACGAAAGATATTGCCTCTCAATCGCTGGCCATTTTCTGTTTCCAGCGCAAAATCCACATGTCCACCCGTTAATAGCTGTTGTCGCTGACTTTCTGATAAAAACTGTCTACTCCACTCTTCCAACAATAGATTATTTACCGATGACAGTTGAGTTTGCGGGCAAAGCACTCCATTTATACGTAATACAGGAACTTGTCCAATACAAAGATGCAGATCTGAAGCATTATGCTTTACACTAAGGGCCACTAGCTTATCCATATTCATTTTTTTAATCTCCTGAGTCACCATGAACAATATTGAACAAAATTTACAAGATGTCAGGACCCATATAGCCATTGCCGCACAGAAATGCGAACGCGCTCCAGAAGAAATTACCTTGCTTGCAGTCAGTAAAACCAAACCTGTGGAAGATATCGAAAAAGCAATCGCTGCCGGGCAACGCCAGTTTGGTGAAAATTATGTGCAGGAAGGTGTGGAAAAAATTACTTATTTTGCAAATCGTAACGATTTGATATGGCACTTTATCGGTCCGTTACAGTCTAATAAAAGCCGGTTGGTAGCAGAAAATTTTAACTGGTGCCACACCGTTGACCGCTTCAAAATAGCACAACGCCTGAGCGAACAACGCCCGGAAGGAATGGAACCGCTGAATATTCTTATTCAAATAAATATCAGTGATGAACAGAGCAAATCAGGTATTCGACTTGATGAACTATCAACGCTGGCTGCCGAAGTGAACAAACTGCCGAATGTAAAGCTCCGGGGTTTAATGGCAATCCCGGCACCAGAACCTGACTATGAACGTCAATTGGCGGTTTTCAGGAGAATGGAGCAAGCCTTCCTTAACCTGAAAACTAAATATTCTCAAATAGATACCCTCTCAATGGGGATGACTGATGATATGGCTGCTGCTATTAATTGTGGTTCCACATTAGTACGAATTGGAACAGCCATTTTCGGTGCGCGTCAGTATCACAATTAACCATTTCAACGCTACGAGGTATTTAATGGAAAAACGTAAAATTACCTTTATTGGTGCCGGTAATATGGCTCACGCCATCATCGCCGGATTAATAAAAGGAGGGTACCCTGCCGAGCTAATTAATGTCTGCTCGCCAAGTAATGCCCGTCGTGACGCACTAACAAAAGAGTATGACGTTAACAACAGCAGTGACAATATTCGCTACGCACAAGAAGCCGACGTTATCGTTCTGGCGGTAAAACCGCAAGTGATGGCAGAGGTTTGTCAGCCGCTGAAAGAAAACGTAGATTTCAGTAACAAACTGGTTCTGTCTATCGCCTCAGGTATTTCTGTTGCGCGCTTTGATGCTTTATTACAAGATAAACTCAATATTGTCCGTATCATGCCAAACACTCCGGCATTAATTGGTCAAGGGTTAAGTGGATTATTCGCATCTGAACAAGTCAGCCAGTCTGACCGTGATTTCACTCAAGCATTAATGAACAGTGTCGGTAAAACCTACTGGGTAAAAGATGAAAACGGCATCAATGACATTATCGCCGTAGCAGGTAGTGCGCCCGCTTATTTCTTCCTATTTATGGAATCAATGCAACAGGAAGCGGAACGTTTAGGTTTCGATAGCCAAACAGCCCGTGAAATTGTTTTGCAAACGGCAATAGGTTCTGCGGCACTGGCCGCATCAAATGTAGATCTCCCTTTTGCAACCCTGCGTGAACAGGTAACATCTAAAGGCGGTACTACTGCGGAAGCATTACGTATTTTTTATGAAGGCAAATTGCCGGAAACCATATCCAACGCTATGCAGGCAGCTATTCGCCGGGCACAGGAAATGGAAAAACAATTTTAATTTTATCAAGGCTGCTAAATGCAATTTTTAACTTTTATTCTATTCACAGTTCTGGATTTATACATCGCTGTTTTATTACTTCGTGTATGGATGCAATGGGCTCGTTGTGATTTTTATAACCCGTTCGCCCAATTTATTGTGAAAATGACGCAACCGATCATTCGCCCATTACGCCGAGTTATACCGGCTATTGGCTCGCTCGATACTGCCTCCATTGCTGTCGCTTACGTTCTGGTATTGTTTAAATTAATCATGCAACTTTGGTTCAGTACCGGTACGGTTGCTTTCCTCACACTTTTCATCCCTATCGGGTTAATCGAATTGCTGACAGCAGCAGGTAAATTGGTATTCTGGTTAGTGCTGGCACGTGCTTTACTGAGCTGGATAAGTCAGGGGCGCAATCCGATTGACTATGTTCTGATGCAACTGACAGAACCGTTGATGGCGCCTATCCGCCGTATTATCCCAACAATGGGCGGCCTTGATTTCTCCGCAATGATCGTCATCTTGATCCTCTACGCACTGAACTATCTTCGTGCTGATGTTCTTTCATGGTTGATACAGTAAATAAGAATTAAATTGGATTCAAAATAATGCAAAAAGTCGTTCTGGCAACCGGCAACCCCGGAAAAGTTCGTGAACTGGCGCAATTACTGGCTGATTTTGGTCTGGATATTGTTGCTCAAACTGAATTAGGCGTAGATTCAGCCGAAGAGACTGGGCTGACATTTATTGAAAATGCTATTCTTAAAGCTCGCCACGCCGCGCAAATTACCGGCCTACCGGCGATTGCGGATGACTCTGGTCTATCCGTAGACATCCTTGGCGGCGCTCCAGGCATCTATTCAGCGCGCTATGCAGGTGAAAACAGCACCGATCAGCAAAATCTAGAAAAACTGCTAGATACGATGAAAGATGTTCCTGATGATCAACGTCAAGCTCAGTTTAACTGTGTGCTGGTTTATATGCGCCACGCGGAAGATCCAACACCGCTAGTATTTCACGGCCGCTGGCCGGGGATTATCGCACGTAAACCTGCCGGTAATGGCGGGTTCGGTTATGATCCCATCTTTTACATACCGGAATTAGGTTGTACCGCGGCTGAATTAACTGGTGAACAAAAAAATGCCGTTTCGCACCGTGGTCAGGCACTAAAGATGATGTTGGATACACTAGGTAATGCTTAAACTTCCACCACTAAGTCTTTACATCCATATTCCGTGGTGTGTACAAAAGTGTCCTTACTGTGATTTCAACTCTCATGCATTGAAAGGTGATGTTCCGCACCAGGAGTATGTTGACCATTTATTGGCAGATCTGAAAACGGATCTGCCAATGGTCAATGAACGGGAAATTACCACTATCTTTATTGGCGGCGGAACACCTAGCTTGCTTAGTTCACAGGCAATGCAACAATTGCTGGATGGTGTCCGTGCTCTCCTACCGGTATCGCCGCAAGCTGAAATTACTATGGAAGCCAATCCAGGTACTGTGGAAGCCGACCGCTTTAGTGGTTATCAGCAAGCGGGTATTAACCGAATATCCATTGGCGTGCAAAGTTTCAGCCCGGATAAACTAGCACGCCTTGGTCGTATTCACGGGCCGGATGAAGCCAAACGGGCAGCACATTTAGCCGCTAGTCTGGGGCTACGCAGTTTTAATCTGGATTTGATGCATGGTTTGCCGAACCAAAGCCTTGATGAGGCGCTGGATGATTTACGTCAGGCAATCGCATTATCACCACCGCATCTTTCATGGTATCAGTTGACTATTGAACCTAATACCAGCTTTGGCTCTCGCCCTCCGGTTCTGCCCGACGATGATGCTTTATGGGATATCTTTTCACAAGGTCACCAATTGCTGACAGCAGCAGGTTATCAGCAATACGAAACTTCTGCTTATGCCAAACCAGGCTATCAATGCCAGCATAATCTTAACTACTGGCGTTTTGGGGATTACCTTGGTATTGGCTGTGGCGCTCATGGAAAAATCACATTTGAAGATGGCCGTATTCTGCGTACAGTGAAAACCAAACACCCCCGCGGATATATGCAAGGACGCTATCTGGATAAACAGAATCAAGTAGAAAATGAAGATCGGCCATTTGAATTTTTTATGAACCGATTCCGTTTACTGGAAATGATGCCCAAACAAGATTTCAGTGATTTCACTGGGTTATCTGAGGCTTCAATCCGTGTTCAAATTGAACAAGCCTTAGCAGCAGGCTATCTCTCTGAAACAGCAACACACTGGCAAATTACTCAGAAAGGCAAACTGTTCCTAAATTCATTATTGGAACTATTTCTCTAGCACAAAAATTGCTTTCGGAAAATTCATGTTTCACAAAGATCGTCTCGTGTCATCTCGTGCATAGGCTTGTATGCCGCTATTGGTTTTGAGTTTATTTATAATACATTGCCCCTTACTGAACTTCAGTAAGGGCTTCTCATTAGATGGTAGCGACTGATTATCCAGTATCGAATTCCTGCTCCTTTCAGATGGCTGATTATCCATTTCAGATTTAAGTAATATATAAATTACAAATTAATCAAGGCATTAATATTGAAATAATAATTCACAATTTAATTTTTAATAATAAAAACTCAATGTGTAGAAAAACAAATTAACAAATATAATATAAAAATAATAATATAAATATTTGTGAATCTTTCCTATAAATATATTTACTCATATAGATAATAATTAACATCGATCATCAATAAGCGAATTGATTAAAATTTAATAAAAAAACATTCCACATAATATTAATTTTTAATATATGTGAATTACGACACAATAATATCATTTAAGTTTTCTCAAATACGACTATATTTAATTTTTGCTTGGTTGCATTTCTATTTATAAGCACGAACATTTAAAAAATTATTTTTAATTTCACTTTGATTGGGGTAATAAATGAACATTGAAAATAAAGAAATGTTATATACTTTATCTAAAGAAGACCTCGCTACAGCACTGACTCCATATTATAAAGATTTTTATGATCAACTTTCCGACCATCAAAAAGAAAATATTAGTTTTGACATGGTTGTAAATGATGCTTACAAGAGATTGCATTTCAATAATTCAGCTCCAACTAACACTGATAGAATATTAAAACCAACAGAGTATGCAGGTGTATCTCAATGCGTTCTTGCAATTGGTACAGTTGTCGCTGGTGCTTTTAGTCTTGCATTCAAATTCATGGGCATACATGAATCTGAAAGGCATTCAGCCACACAAGTATTATTGAAAAAATTAGGTCATGATGCTATACATGAATTACTTGCTATAGTTAAAGACCTTAAAAACTCTCCTTCTATTATTGATAAATCAAAAAATACTTGGTCATTAATCTCTGAAGTTAAGAATGATATAGGTATTTCTGGAATAATTAACTCCTTAAAGGAGTCAATGCATTGGTACGACTGGGTTATTACTGGGATAACCGCCATAGCGCAATTAACTATATGGTTTGCTACAGATGGAGTTGCATTTATTGCAGAAATAGCACTGGAAGGTCCTGCTATAGCCACATTGGTGCTTGACTCTGTAAACGCAGTTGATGTTTGTCTGTAAGACCTTTATCTGCAATCTAATCAAATTATTAAGGAACTTATTATTTATTATAAGTTCCTTTCAATATAAATATACCCGTCATCTTTCAAGTTGCCTCTTTGTTGGCTGCACTCACCCCGGTCACAGAGTTATCTATGCTCCCGGGGATTCGTTCCCTTGCCGTCGCGATGCATCTTGAAATCTATTGGATATATCATTATTCATATTATAAACTCGAATAAATCAGACACTTAAATATAAAACAAATAATGATTTCACCTTGTAATCTCAATATAAAAATCACCATTAGCATCTAAAAAAACTTTTCTGTTCAATTATATACAACAGAAATATATTTATAACTTCTTAATAGCCACATTAGTTTATATATCATATATTATAACAGATTAAAGTTCTATTTTATGAATAAATAAGACATTATTTCTAATAGAAAAATTCATCTATCTTTTTAATTATTAATTCTGGGAATAAGAATAATAAGCTAACTATTCATAGAATAATGCACCCATCGGGCAAGATGTAAACACAATAACCAAACGACAAATCATTGTTGTACGATAGTAACTTCATTTAAACCAAAAACCTGACAGCCACCAGCATAAATAACCGATAACTGTCAGATCAAACCTAAAACAATCCATTGTGGAACTTCAATCACTATTTACTATTCAAATTCAAAATGGCCCATGACCTGATTAAAGGGCATCAGCTACAGCATTAACTTGTGCAGCTAAGCTTTCCAAACCACCACCCGACAAATACCACAGATCAGATTTCAGATAAGTGATTTTGCCATTCTTATACGCTGAAGTAGATTTTATTTTATCATCTTCAAATTTTTGTTTGTCCAACTTACCTGCACCAATTGCTTCACTACGGTCAATAATGAGAATCACACCAGGATTAGCTTTAGCAATCATATCAGGAGTCACTACAACGAATTTGTTTTTATCTTCACCAGCAGGAATAGATAATTCTGCTTTCTGTGCCTTAACCACGTCATACACTACGCTCTGGTCATTCAGCACTAATTTACCTGCGTTATGCAGCAATACTAAAACTTTTGCATCAGAAGATTTAGCTTTATCCTGAGCTTTAGCAATAGTTTTTTCCAGCTCAACAATCTGCTCTTTCACTTCACTCTGTTTATTAAACAATTCACCTAATAACGTTATGTTATTTTCAACTGAAACCAGATAATTTTTGCTATCAATACCCAAATTAATTGTTGGTGCTATTTTTGACAGCTTTTCATAGAAAGGAGTTTGACGCCCGCTAATAACGATTAAATCAGGTTTAAGTTGCGCCAGTTTTTCCAGATTTGGCTCTTTCATACCCCCCGCATTTTCTACCCCTTTAGGTAAGCTATTACGGAGATATTCAGGCGTATTACCAGTAGGTAATGCAACAACCCTATCTGATAAACCTAATTTAACTAATGAATCATAAATACCGAAATCAAATGAAACAACTCTCTGAGGATTCTTTTTGACCTCAGTTTCACCGGAAAGGTGCTTAACTGTGATCTTATCATTAGCCTGAGCGGTAACTACATTAGGCGTAACTACAGCAGATTTCTGACTAAATGCGGAATGGCTTGCAACAGCAAATAACGATACCAGAACGACAGGGATTATCTTTTTCATATATCGCACTCCAAGAAAGGATATTTAGTAAACATTTGCATTCTAGGTAGCGAAAAAAATATGTCAATCTAAATAAGAATCAATTTCAAATTGATTCTTATTTGTAATTATTAGCAACTATTTAATAGAATTCAGTAACTCAATTCTTTGTTGCTCAAGGCCACTGACCTTACCACAAACCTCTTTGCCAAAACGCTGGAAATCTTCTTCCTGAACCCGCCATTCAGCTTTCAAATCATTCTGCAATCCACCCAAACTACCAAGCAATGATTGTAATGCCTGATTATTATCACCATTCAGGCTAAATTGTTTATTGCCAATCTCATTAATACTATCCTGTAACACCCCACCAAGACTTTGCTCGATTAAGCGACGGCTATCTTTTTCAACCTGCTTAATCGCTTGATGGTGGAATGCCATACCATCGGAGCGAGTTTCAATAATTCGGTTTATTTGCTGATTAAGCTCTGATTCAAGATCAGACAACCGATTACGCACATTGCTATCCTTACCAATAGTATCTACTACCACTTTATCCAAGGATTTACGGGCCGTTATCAGGCGTTTTCCGGTTTCTTGTTTTATCCAAGGCAAATCCTGCCGCAAAGCCTGCTGATAACGTTGTGCTTTCTGACGCTGTTCAGTATTTAAACTTAAGTTCTTACCATCGCGAATTACTGAACCATCAGGTGAAATCTGGAGATTGCCACTTGCCCCCACAACTTGAACTGATTGAGAAGTAATAATAATGTCATTCTGTGGATTTACCTGGCATTCATAACCTGCCTGAGTCTGAGCAGCAAATAGCAAAGATGCAGCAATAATAATTTTGCGTAACATGTTTTCTCCTAAGAAAATCACCTAAGAATTAAAAAACAGATCGACCAACACGATCGGCTAACAATTCTAGGGCAGCACAACCCGCTAAAGAGTTCCCCGATCGATCCAATTCCGGTGACCAAACAGCAACTGTGAACTCTCCCGGCACGACACACACAATCCCACCACCAACGCCAGATTTTCCCGGCATACCGATTCTGAATGCAAATTCACCAGAACCATCATACATACCACAGGTCATCATCAGCGCATTAATCTGTCGGGCCTGACGTGGACTGAGAATCTGCTGCTCAGAACCTATCGTACTCCCCTGATTCGCCAAATAAATAAAACACTTAGCAAGCTCAATACAATTCATTTTCAAAGCGCAATAATGAAAATAAGTTTGCAGTACCGCGAGTACATCATTATCGAAATTACCGAAGGATTTCATTAGATAGGCAATCGCCGCATTGCGGTGAGAATGCTCCATTTCAGAACGGGCAACTTTGTTGTCGTAACAAATATCAGGACAACCAGCAAGTTTGCGCACCACTTCCAACATACGCTGTTTAGGCGCACTCAATCGCGACTGCAACATGTCACATACAATTAATGCGCCTGCGTTAATAAAAGGGTTACGGGGTTTGCCTTTTTCCAGTTCCAACTGAACTAATGAGTTAAATGGCTGACCAGAAGGTTCCTGCCCGACCCGTTGCCAGATCTCTTGTTCCTGATAGCGCGTCATGGCTAAAGTCAGGCTTAATACCTTAGAAATAGATTGAATCGAAAAACGCTTCTCAGCATCTCCAGCATGAAATATCCGCCCATCGATGGTACAGATAGCTATTGCCAAGTTATCAGCAGGAACTTCCGCCAGTGCAGGAATATAATTTGCCACTTTCCCTTGGCCAATCAGGGGACGAACTTGTCGCAAAATATCCGACAATAACGTATTAGAGAACGTTGTACTCACTGATTTTACTCCAGACAGGGGTACTCATTAACCACCAGTAACCCCTGTTGTAATTCATGCAAGCTATTTTATAGCGATATACCCGTTATCTTTCAAGTTGCCTCTTTGTTGGCTGCACTCACTCACCCCGGTCACATCGTTCTCTATGCTCCCGGGGATTCGCTCCCTTGCCGTCGCGATGCATCTTGAAATCTATAGGGTATAGATTAATCAATCCCACCAAACATCAAATAGTTCAGAGGTCATGACATCTTCCATACCGCGATCCTTCAACCACTTTTCAACCAATTGGCGATGCTCTTCTGTACACATACCAATTTTTTGCAAACAGATTAAGCCTTCCCAATGCAGATAACCGCTGGCATCCAATGCTAAGCCATTAGATTCGATCAATTCATCAATAAACGCATCGACAGTGCTATCGATAATATCTACAGGTGTATTAGACGGGAAACTCCACTTAACAGAAAAGCCTAATTCTTTAAATTCATCAATATGCATCTTTTTACGCAAACGACGACTGCGGTTTTTAGCCATTACTTAATCCTCTTAAACATTATGTCCCATACGCCATGCCCCAACCGCTGACCGCGCAATTCAAATTTCGTTATCGGGCGTGAAGATGGACGCGGTACATAATCACCATTTTCAGACAAATTAAGGTAATTATCTACGCCATTCATCACTTCCAACATATGCTCAGCATATGGCTGCCAGTCAGTCGCCATATGGAATACGCCACCCACTTTCAACTTGCTTCTTATCAGTTCAGCAAATGGCGGCTGTACAATCCTGCGTTTGTTATGACGTGCTTTATGCCACGGATCTGGAAAGAAAAGCTGTACCATTTCCAAACTATTATCCGGGATCATGTTTTCCAGCACTTCAATCGCATCATGGCACATCACCCGCAAATTACCGATATTTTCATCTTCTGCGGAAGCCAGACAAGCGCCGACGCCAGGTCCATGAACTTCAATCCCAAGGAAATCTTTTTCTGGATTCTGACTTGCCATTGTGACAAGCGATGCCCCCATGCCAAAGCCAATTTCCAGCACTACAGGAACTTCTCGCCCAAAAAGCGCTGCCAGCTCCAGCTTTTCTGCCTGATATTCAACACCTATTTTTGGCCAAAGATTATCAAGTGCTTGTTGTTGACGATTAGTTAACCGGCCCTGACGACGAACAAAACTCCTAACACGGCGCAATGCCCTGCCATTTTCATCAAATTCCGGCGAAATTACGTTATTTATCATGGTATTTCTGTCAGTTTTAAAGGCATTTATTCAGCCGTCTATGGCTGCTTTACCAGCAAACCACCTAAAGAGAGCGCATTATCCAAAGATGGGCGATTTTAGCAAGTCCGATCGTGACAAGTACAATTTTAATACGAAATTGCGTAGCGCCGCGAAAACAAAGTTCCGGTTTACAGCGAGGTTACACTATGTTGCAATCCTATTCACGAAACACTGATTTTCCCTAAAGACAATTATCCCAATGATGGAAGCAAAGCAATTCTCCACAGTGGTACTGGATTGGTACCATCGTTACGGTCGTAAAACCCTGCCTTGGCAATTGGAAAAGACCTCCTACCACGTCTGGCTTTCAGAAGTGATGTTGCAACAAACTCAGGTTGCGACGGTCATTCCCTATTTTCAGCGCTTTATTTCACGTTTTCCCGATGTGACTTCACTTGCCGCAGCCCCTCTTGATGAAGTCCTTCATTTATGGACCGGCCTGGGTTACTACGCTCGCGCCCGTAACTTACATAAAGCGGCACAACAGATTGTGGAACAGCACCAAGGTAAATTCCCGACAACTTTTGAAGATGTTGTCGCTCTACCTGGCGTTGGTCGTTCAACAGCAGGCGCAATCCTTTCACTTTCTCAAGGTAAACATTTCCCAATTCTTGATGGCAATGTTAAACGGGTATTGGCCCGCTGTTATGCCGTGGAAGGTTGGCCGGGTAAAAAAGAAGTTGAAAGCAGCCTCTGGCAAATCAGCACCAATGTAACGCCGGTACAAGAGGTAGAATATTTTAATCAGGCGATGATGGATTTAGGTGCAATGGTTTGCACTCGCAGTAAGCCGAAATGTGAAATCTGCCCATTAAATCAAGGATGTATTGCTTACGCTAACCATAGCTGGACAAAATACCCAGGCAAAAAACCTAAACAGAGCATTCCTGAGAAAACAGCTTATTTCCTGCTGATGCAAAATCATGACTCTGTCTGGTTAGAACAGCGCCCACCAACGGGGATCTGGGGTGGTTTGTTTGCGTTTCCTCAGTTTGAAAGCATCGATTTGCTAAATGGCTGGTTAGCACAATCAGGTATTTCTCACAGTGAACATGAACAACTTACCGCATTCCGCCATACATTTAGCCATTTTCATCTGGATATTGTGCCGATAAAAATAAATATCTTATCCTTTGCTGCCTGCATGGATGAAAATAAAGGACTTTGGTATAACTTACAGCAACCCGCGACTGTTGGGCTAGCAGCACCAGTTGAATATCTATTACAACAACTGAGCTGAATCCCATACCCGCTATTTTGAGGATTTATTATGAGCAGAACTGTTTTTTGTACTTTCTTACAACGTGAAGCCGAAGGACTGGATTTTCAGCTTTATCCGGGCGAATTGGGCAAACGCATTTTCAATGAAATTTCCAAAGAAGCATGGGGACAATGGATGAGCAAACAAACCATGCTGATCAATGAGAAAAAACTCAGCACCATGAACCCGGAAGATCGTAAATTGCTTGAACAGGAAATGACTAAATTCCTGTTCGAAGGTCATGATATTCAAATTGATGGATATACCCCGCCAGAAAAATAATATTTCGTTTTCATCAGGGCCCACTGGCTCTGATGTTGTATTCAACACCAAATGGCAATGTAAGATGAAAAAACTGTTAGCGCTGTTTGTTATTGCCCCAATTCTTGTTTCCTGCACCAGCCACAAAAATCGTGAATACCGTGAAGAATATATAAAAGATACCAATGGTTTTGATATTTTGATGGGCCAGTTTGCTCATAACATTGAGAACATTTGGGGCTTGCATGAAGTATTAATTGCCGGTCCAAAAGATTACGTAAAATATACCGATCAATACCAGACTCGCAGCCATATCAATTTTGAGGCTGGAACAATCACGATTGAGACAATTTCACCAACTGACTCCACAACCTATTTACGTAAGGCCATTATCACAACCTTATTAATGGGTGATGATCCAGGTTCCGTTGATCTCTATTCTGATACTAACGATATTCAGATCAGTAAAGAACCCTTTCTTTACGGACAAGTCATGGACAATAACGGCCAACCGATTCGTTGGGAATGGCGAGCAACGCACTTTGCAGATTATCTGATTGCCAACAAATTACAAAAACGCCAATCCGGTTTACATGTCATTTGGTCTGTCACTATGCAACTGGTCCCAAACCATTTGGACAAACGTGCTCATAAATATCTGCCACTGATTCGTCAAGCCTCCATTAAATATGGCATAGATGAATCCTTAATCTTGGCAATTATGCAAATAGAATCCAGCTTCAATCCCTATGCAGTCAGCCGTTCTGACGCACTTGGATTGATGCAAGTTGTGCAACATACTGCTGGCCGTGATATCTTTAAGCTGAAAGGTAAATCAGGGCAACCAAGTCGTAGTTATCTATTTGATCCAGAAAATAACATTGATGCCGGCACAGCATATTTATCAATATTACAAAACAGTTATCTGGGGGACATCACTAACGCAACATCTCGTCGTTACGCGGTAATAACAGCTTACAATGGTGGTGCAGGTAGTGTATTACGAGTATTTTCTAGCGATAAGAAAAAAGCGGCTCAAATTATTAATAAAATGGCGCCGGGTGATGTTTATGAAACCCTGACAACCAAACATCCATCGGCAGAATCACGTCGTTACCTGATGAAAGTCAATACTGCCCAGAAAAACTATCATCATTAAAATATTAAGAAAATAACGGAGAGCAGTTTTTCTACTTTCCGTTATTGTTTTGCCTATATTCCTAGCTAATTGAATAATTTCAAAACACAAATCACTATTTCCAAAGAAATCTATTGACGAGTTCTACCGAATACGGTTTAATGCGCCCCGTTGCCCGGATAGCTCAGTCGGTAGAGCAGAGGATTGAAAATCCTCGTGTCGGTGGTTCGATTCCGCCTCCGGGCACCAATTCAAAGAGCGCTTGTTGGGAGATGAAAGTAAAAACTCAATGGGCAACCAATACAAGAACCCGAATGTATAACTGTAGTTAGTTTAGCTTTTC
The DNA here is from genome assembly GCF_026153155.1 of Photorhabdus aballayi. Lineage (NCBI taxonomy): Bacteria > Pseudomonadati > Pseudomonadota > Gammaproteobacteria > Enterobacterales > Morganellaceae > Photorhabdus > Photorhabdus aballayi. Next base: position 16,801 of record NZ_JAPFCD010000043.1, read on the forward strand.
AGTACTTCAATATTGAATTGAACATAAGGGTTGCCAAGCTAGGATACCTAAAACTTTAGGTGTCATTTTTGCTCTGGAACGCAATACTTACAAGTTCTATTGCAACTGTCAAACAGCCCAAACCAAAATCAATGAATTAATTAACACGATGTTGTATATCGGTTATTCAGATTTCCTGATTGATCAGAAGACGGTTAATTATGGAAGATTGTATCGGTTCAAAAAAATTCCCCATCTTGCAACAGGGAATTATTTATGTAGAAAAAGGCAAATTCAGACAACAGCGAGAATATTCTGTTTTATCCGATTAGCATTTCGCCTCTTTCTGGCTCAACATCAATATACAGCATCAACTCACGCTCCAGCGCACGCCCGGCAATATCCAGATTGATATCAATATATTCCATCGTCGTGGCAATACTGCGATGCCCCAGTAATCCGCGCACCATTTGCAAATTACGATCAGGCGCTTTCATCAGTTCAGTTGCCAAAGTATGCCGGAAACGGTGGGGGCCCACATCAAATCCACACTCCTTTGACAAGCACAACGTATCCAGTACCGTCAGCCAATCAGGTCGGATAATGCACAGCGGGCACGATGGTTATCCCTTGTCTGCCGTTCCCGCTCTTCAAATTGCCCCATATTAAATCAGTGTGTAATTACACTCTCATTAAGACATTTCTGCCACATTGTCCGTTGTTTTACCGGACAGAGAAGTCGATCCGGATATTGCGTTTATACGTCCATTTATCCAGTATTTTGCCCGCAAATTCAGAGCCATTATCCGTTTTCGATAATACAGGTAACGGATGACTGAACGCGATCTTATTCAGCCTGTCCGTCACTTCCATTGTTGCCACAAAATCTCGGCCTGGAGCTGTCTGACCTTCAGCTCTGACCACCTAGTCAGGAAACCGGGGCACGTAACATCTGCCACAGGACGTTGCTGTCACCGCTTAATCATCGCCAATACGGCGCGGCCGGTATGCTTACGTCAAATAAATATATTATAAGCATTGACGTATTTTATCTTTAATCCTATACCTTTTGTAATGTTATACAAGACCTGAAATAAGACACAGCCATTCCCTTGCAGAGTAGAAAAACCTTTTTCTATAGGCATTTACCAGCCAAACACCAACAACAAACGGGGAGAAAAAACAATCCAAAAGAGAGATATCGACGACAAAAATCATTAATAATATTTAATATTAAAACCACTAACACAACTGAAGTCCATTTCATGGACAAGACAGACACAATCAGGAAACAGTCATGCCACTAACACATATAGAAGCTAAGTACATATCTGATAATAATCTCGGGTGCCGCTATGGCACTACGACTGGGGGAGCGGCCTACGCCTTCATGGACATTGAAGGGGAAGGTAAAAATGGAGGCGCGCTGATCCCGCCAACGTCGGTAATCCTGGGTTGGCTTAGAGATCCTAACCAGCCCGCTTATGAGCCCCGCTGGCATAACCGACTGTGGAACTCATGTGGATTAATCGTCTCATTGAGCGCCGCGGGTACAGTACTCCTGGTGACAAAAGCGCCGCCCACCGCTGAACGGTACCTGTTCGATAATGAAGCTGCACGAGGTGATCACTATACGTTTCGCAAGTGCAACCGTATTTCACCGGACAGTAAAATTGTGGCGACAATCCATTATGGCGGGAGAAAAGGAGAGCTGGAAGACGGGGAGATCGCTTCCCCTGTCAACGCTGCGCTGGTTAATATTGCTACCGTTGAGCAATTGTATAACGCGATTCTTGCAGAGTTGAAGAAACTTGCGGGCAACAAGGTAAACTGACCGCTTAGCGGCCAATGCTGACAACATGATGCAAAAACAATGGCTGTGAGAGATCACGGCCATTCAGACAGCCGACAAACCTCGCTGAAAATAACGAGGTTTGTTTCTTTCATGATGAAGAATTATGCAATCCATCTTCCTCATTAATCCGGTTTTATCACCCGGCAGGGCGTTTTGATTAGCTGTATTTACCCGATCATATGCTTTAGATGTTGCCGCATGAGTTTCATTATCACTACAATAAAATAGCATATGGTCAAATATAATTTTTTATCTCAGTTTATTGATACACCTATCAGTTAAACTCATCCAATAGTGGTGCTTATGGACAAGTTAAGAGCAATCAGCGTTTTCCGACGTGTTGTGGAACTAGGCAGCTTTAAAGCCGCCGCCCAGGATCTAGGCTTATCCAAGGCTGCTATCAGTAAGAATATCAATGAGCTTGAAGCGCATCTTAAAAGCCCCCTAATTAACCGAACGACCCGAAGCATGCACATAACCGCAAGCGGCAAGAATTACTATCATCAGGTGTGCAACATCCTGGATGAGCTGGAAAACGCTGACTTATCCGTTATGGAAACTTCTCACGCTCTGACAGGCTCAATAAAAGTGAGTATTCCAATGTCTATAGGGCTAAAGGAATTAAATCCACTGATATGCCAGTTTATGCATGCCCACCCCGGTATTTCTGTCGAAGTTGTCATGATTGATAAATATATCGATCTTATTGAGCATGGAATAGATGTTGCGATACGTGGGGGAGGTGAATTAAGCGACTCCAGCCTTCGCTCCAGGAAGCTGATAAAAGTGCCCCGAGTCTTGTGCGCCTCACCGACATATATTGAGGCTTCTGAAAAAATACTCATCCCTGAAAATCTCGCTTCTCATAACTGTCTCATCTACAGTTTATCTTCTTCTCCACGACGCTGGATGTTTCACAATCAAAGTAATGTGAAAGTCGTTGACCTTAAGCCCGGAACCTATATGGTGAATAACGGACTAGCGCTCAAACAGGCAGCCCTTTCCGGACATGGCGTGGTTTTACTACCTGAATTACTAGTCATTGATGAGCTACAGTCAGGCGAACTTGTCAGACTGCTTCCTGAATGGGAAGCGGACACGCAAGCACTTTATGCCATACAACCTTTTCATAAAGAACGTTCTATCAAGGCAAGGGCCTTTATCGATTTCCTTGTCAATGCGCTGGACGAAACCAGCTAATATCTCGTGATCTTAACGGACGCTCTATTACAGAATCACAGCCCTCTCCTTGCGTAATGGTTATATCAGATAGGGGATTAAAATTGTTTACTACCAGTGCATAATATTTTCACATAATAGACATTTTAATAAACTATTCATCTCCCTATACTCGGTTTTGCAAATGAATTTACCGGTTACATCAAAATTGAGAAGGTATAAATATGAACAATTCCGTTATTTCAGCATCAGAAAATCTTGTCCTGTCTTATCTTGACGGACGTCAGCCGACCATTGGCATTGAGAACGTCAACAAAATTTTATTTTCCATCGGTGTCCGGGTCAGTACAACACCAATCCCCGAAGAAGCCAAACCTATTCTTGAAGCATCAAAAACGCGCGCGATCACTGGGGAAGAGAGCGAGAAGCTGATTTCGCTATTCCCTTTACACCGCGGAGAACTCCTGGAGCAAATCCGACTGGCTGGTCGCCAGCCGGAAGCTCATCGCGGCGGTTTTCTATCGACGTCGGAAGTAGGTGTTGCCCCTTATCCCAAGGTCTACGATATGAAAGCAATTACGGTTGAAGCCAGAAAAACCGTTCTCGAAAAATTCGGCAGACTGCACGTAAACAGCTCTGAAGACGGGATGGGTATTGATGAAGTCATGACGGTTGTGGCTGGCGGTCCGTGGACTTGGTTCTTCCGTCTGCCGGACGGCGCGATTGCGAAGCTGTCGCTAGGACGCGTGGAAGCTAGCGATCCTGCCTGGCGTCTCAGCTATCCCGGACTCGGAATGCACGCTGGGTTCCTGGATGCCGAGGATGGATTGATTGTGGCATTTGCCCACGGACCGAAGCATTTCGTTATGCGTTATGATGAGCCAAGTGTTGACGGTGCAGAAATGTTGGGTACTAACCCGTGGGTTGATTTCAGCGGTGATATCCCGAAATTAGTCAAATAAAAGCTCATTTTCCGGCTGGCGCTTCATGCGCAGCCGGTTTGTTATTTCTGAAATGATTTGTTACTTCTGAAATAATGTAACTATAGTGGATCGACAATATCTATCTTCAATTAAAATGGGGCTGACCATTTGATGCGGTGACCCCACCATCTATCGGTAAGTTCACCCCATCAATGAAGCTGGCATCTTCGCTCGCTAAAAATGTAATGGCTGCCGCAACTTCGGCTGGTATCGCTGCCTTTTGCAACGGAATTCTGCCGTTAAACCGATGCAAGATCTCATCGCCAAAACGTTCAGTCATCAGCATAAGCCCCAGACTTGGGCAAACAGAATTGACACGAATACCTCGTGAGCCATACTCCACCAGATTTGACTGTGGGAAATAGCGCTATGTCGTTATTACTATTTCATATGGATAACAAACAGGCTCCTGATGATATTTCAGCAATTAGGATAATCGTCGTGTAGTGAAAAAATAATATCCGTTGAAATAACAACATTGCCGCTGAAAGAAACTAACAAAAAAATATGTCCATTGTCAGCCGTATGACCAAAATAGGTTTCCCACCAAAAGATGTGAGATTTATTCTCTCCACTCTTCGACAGGACAGATCAAATGCTGAGAAACTATCTGCAATGATAGGAGATCGAACTCAAATAGTAGAATGTCAATCATTACAGTCTTTTTTGCCACTTCTCAACATTGTACATGACCTAATTTTTCATTACGTAACTTACTGGCTATTTCGACGTCACTTAATCAGATAGAACCACTAAACGCACACACCAGATAACACAGATTAACCTCTGTTAACACAGTGGTTCCGGCCCAATTAATTTCCCCTATGACTAAAACTGTGATTAATGATTTTGACGATGAAATATACAGCCACATCAATAGCAATAGAATATCCGAATTAATAATAAGACAAAAATGAATCAATTTGTCTAATTTATATCATGATGAAAAATAAGACATTAAATAAACATCATTATTATTTCTTGATTGAATTAACTCAATCAATCGATTAATTTAATCTTATAACACAATGAAATAGAAAGAAATTTTAATTAATTGCAAAAAAAATACTATTTTTTTATTTAACTTGTTGAAAAAGATCATATTTTAGTTAATACTGTTTTCCGTCGAGTGAGAATAGACCTAGAGCAAAGACGAAACTCTGAATTGGAAATCAACTTAAAATCCTAAGAAAAATAAGAAGAAACTCTCGTTATCTTAATCGTGGTTAAGATGGCAGTTTACCCGATCGTATTAATATAGTTAATACGATGGCATTACATATTACGGTTTACCCAATCAGAATATTCACTTTCTTTGAGTAAGATACTAGTGCGTTGAGTAGCTATAGATTACTTTTATTAATATCGCTATTGAATCTCCATTTCAATAAAAATAGTGAAGATAAGTTTATCCATATGTGCTATACACCTTGCCTATAAGAGTTTTACACTGTTATTAGCAATCCTTTACAAGAATTTTGCTATCAATATGGTACTTATCATGCTATAGGATTCCAAACACTTAAATAAAAATAAGAATCGTTATTAATAACACGAATAATCTTACAGTAATAGATGACATTTCAGAGAAAAAACCTTTCTTTTCTGTAAAAGAATCAATATCAGACATTTATTATCAACAATATGAATAATAAATACACAGACTATAACATGGTGAGAAATAATGACTAAATCAGGATAAACTAAAGATATATGTAAAAAATGGTTAAAAATGCAATTGCGTTATATACCATGATGAAAATGACTTCGATTATATTATCAACCATTAAACTATCATGATGGCTAGATATATATTTTTATTGTATAAACAGGACTAAAACACATATTTATTAAGGTATTTTTAAATGAAAAAGAATTTTATTTTGGCTTCTTTAGTGACAATATTAGGGATTTTTAGTAGTTTCAGTGCGTTATCTTATGATGGAACAATTAAATTTAGAGGTACTATTCTTGAGAACGGCTGTACTATTAGCAGTGGTAGTAGCGGAATTCAAGAAGTTAATTTTGGTAAAATACCAAAAGAAAGATTTAAGGGCACAAAAGGAACCATAGCTGCCTCTCAATCATTTACAATTAATTTAACTAATTGCCCCGGTTCAACTATAGGTATCAAGTTTTTTGGAGCGACAGATTCTAATGATAGTACTTTGTATTCTAGCAATGTTTCTGGGGTTGGTATTGAACTGACTAAAGATAGTAAAGAGAAAATAGACGCCAATGCAGAAGTATCTGGTTATTCAATTACAAAAAAAAATGCTAATATCCCTCTTATAGCAAATTTAAAATCAACCCATGCTACTGTCGGTAATGGTGATATTAGGTCAGACGTAAACTTCACACTTATATACCCATAAAACCAGTTAAATAATTTATCAAAGCTAACTTATAAAAAAATATTATTTATAACTAAAGGAGTAAAAATGCTTCGCTTTATTACTCCCTTTTTGCTTGTCTTTTTTATGGGACAAGTACAAGCAGGGATTACTTTAGGCGGCACTCGCCTGATCTATAACGGCTCACAAAAAGAAGCCACGATTTCTATCACCAACTCGGATACAGAAAGACCTTATCTTGTACAGTCGTGGGTAGATAATATCGATAACAGTCAAAATAAAGTACCGTTCGTTATTACACCGCCATTGTTTAAGATGTCGAAAGAGAGCGAACACCAGATTCGTGTTTCATATATCGGCAATCAACTGCCAGCAGATCGGGAATCGATATTTCTACTCAATGTCAATGCGATTCCAGCGGTTGAAAAAAATGACAATAGCAAGATGATCATCACGATAAAAAACATTATCAAATTGATTTATCGCCCATCAGGGTTATCTGATAACGATGCTAATGATGCCATTAATCGTTTGGAAGCATCACGTCATGCCAAGGGTGTTCAACTAACTAACCCCACGGCTTATTACATTAATCTTAATGAGATGAAAATTGACGGAACATTAATACCTAGACCCGGATTTATTCCCCCTTTTAGTCAAAAGGTATTTTCAGCCAAAAATGGCATAAAAAACGTGACTCTGACTGCTATCAACGATTACGGTGGCACAACAGAAGAGCGCCAGTTTAATTTCTGATAATATTGTCTGATGAGTGTATTGTGAAAAGAGTAATCAGTTTTGCTTTAATGATTTGTTGTTTATCGTTGCCAGCATATGCAGATCTATATTTCGATATCAATGCATTACAATTATCAGATGAAGACAGAGAAAATATTAATCTGGAGAGCCTGGCAAAAACAGATTCCCAAATTCCAGGTGTCTATAAAGTTAACATTATCGTCAATAAAAAGGATATTGGCATCAAAAGCCTATCCTTTATTGACTGTGGTGAGAAACTTTGCCCTGAATTATCTATCAGTTTACTGAAAGAAATCGGGGTAAAAATAGCAAGCTTTCCTGAATTAGCATCCCTTGCTGAACAAGAGATCATTTCTCAACCTGAGAAATATATTAAACAGGCGTCAGCAGAACTGGATTTAAGTGCTCTTACGCTGATGTTGAATTTTCCACAAGCTGCCATGCAATCGCAAATCAGGGGGGATATCTCTCCTGATCAGTGGGATGATGGTTTGCCTATGTTTTTCACCAATTATCATCTGACAGGAATGCAATCCTGGAATAAAAATCAAAGTGAACAGAATCAATATCTGAATTTACGTAGCGGCTTTAATTTAGGCCCGTGGCGAATTCGCCATAATAGTTACTACAACCATACGGATACAACATCTGAATGGAAATCACTTAAAGCCTATGCTGAACGAGATATTCGCCCATTAAGATCCCGTCTGGTATTGGGTGAAACGTCCACCGATAGCATGGTATTCGATAGTTTCACTTTTAATGGCGTTAAATTGATGTCTGATAGCCAAATGTTGCCAGATAGCCAGCAAGGGTTTGCGCCTGTCGTCCGCGGTATTGCTATGACTCACGCAAGAATAGAAGTGCACCAGAAAGATAATATTATTTATCAAACTTTTGTTCCACCCGGTGCCTTTGAAATTACCGATATTTACCCCAGTAACCTGAATGGTGATCTGGAAATATCCATTTATGAGGAAAATGGCAATGTCAGAAAATTTACCCAACCTTTTGCTGCCTCACCATTAATGATCCGTGCCGGCCAAATGAAATATTTTGCTAATATTGGTAAATTCAGCGGTGGCAAACAAGCCAGTAAAAAAAGATTTATTCAGACAGAAGCTATTTACGGGTTATGGGATAGCACCACCATTTATGGTGGAGTCATTGTTTCTTCTGACTATCAAAGCCATGCATTAGGTTTAGGGCATAATCTGGGAAAAATTGGCGCAGTATCAATCGATGTCACCAATGCAGCAACCCATTTCCCAAACGGAGAAAAGAAAACCGGACAATCTTATCAGATACGCTACAGTAAAGGTTTTACTGAAACCAATACAACGGTGACATTAGCGGGTTATCGCTATAATACCAATGGTTATTACAGCTTTAGCGATGCCAATAATAACGACCAATTTACTGATAATAACAGAAATAGCGCGCCTAAAAACCGGATGCAAATAACGATGGGCCAAAGCTTAGGACAATATGGCAGTCTTTCATTATCGGCCTGGCAGCAAGATTACTGGCAAGATAAAACCAGTAAGAATCAGTCATATTCCATGTCCTATAATACCAATATTCGTGATATCTCTTTGTCATTGAGCTACAATTACCACCGTAATCGCTCAAGCATTAATAACGATCAAGTGTTTTCATTTAATATCAGTATTCCTCTGGATAAATGGCTGCCATCAAACAATCACAGTGCATCGGTAGATTATGATACTTCTTATAACACCCGCGGTAGCAGCCAGCATTCAATGACATTATCCGGTTCTTTATTGGAACAACAGAATCTGAACTATACCATTTCTCAAAATTACAGCTACGAAAAATCAGAGAAAGAAAAAGAATCAGGTAATGCCGCCAGTTTATATTACAGAGGCTCATATGGTTCAATGAATGTAGGTTACACCACTGATCATAGAAAAAATCAGCGGGTTAACTATGGATTAGAGGGAGCGATTATTGCCCATCCCTATGGCGTTACCCTGGCGCAAAATATTAGCGAAAGCGGTGCCAGCGCCTTAATTCGCGCCCCTGGGGCAACCAATGCCAAGGTACTGAATAATACTTCTATCAGTACAGATTGGCGAGGATATACCGTTGTGCCTTATATATCGCAATATCGGGAAAATATGTTATCTCTTGATACCAATACATTCGGTGATGACGTAGATATTGATAATCCAACCACTAAAGTCATTCCAACCAAGGGAGCTTTGGTATTAGCGGATTATTCTATTCGTGTTGGTCATCGAGTATTTTTAACTTTACAACATCACGGTAAAAAACTCCCATTCGGCACAATAATCACGGGCCCAAATGGTGTTAATGGTATGGCGAATGAAAAGGGAGAAGTTTTCCTGAGTGGTGTGAGTGACACAGCAAAATTAACGGCTGATTTAGGCAATAAACAAAGCTGTCATATTCAATTCGATAGTAAATTATATCAAAAAATTAATGGTATTATTCTGACTTCATTACGTTGTCAGTGATTAAAATAGTATTTATCCAGAGAAAGTATGAAAAATAGATTAATTATATTAGCAACATTATTACTAACACTACTCAATATTACAAAATCAATTGCCTCATGCAAATTAAGTAATAAATTTAAAGCAATTGATTTAAATGTTGAGATAAATGAAATTATCAATGCAGACTATAATATTCGAAGACATATTACCATCGCTGAATACGGTCCTATGGAAATGGCTAACAAAATAGATATTAAAGCCGATTCAATCATTGCTATCTGTAATAATAATGAAAATATATCTTTCGAAACAACCTCAGGTAGAATAGGATTCTCTAAAAAGAGTGGTGATATAAAAACCAGTGTAGATAATTTATATTTTTCTATATCTTATGATGGGGATGGGAAGGGTAGCCCTCATGATAGCATCAATAGAAAGATAACTTTAAGAGATATCGGTAAAATAACAATTAATCTTATTCAAACAAGTGATATCAAATCAGGCTCCATACTAAAAAGAGGGCTGATATCTTCTTTATCAACAAGTGATGGTAAAAAATTAATAAATATCAGATATAATAAGGACAATATAATTGGCAGTCAAAGCTGTATGACATCCACACCCTATAAAGAAATAAAACTTGGAAGAATCAATACTTCTTCATTTAAAGGAAGAGGCTCTACTGCTGGCCGTAATGACTTTTATATTCTCATTCAATGTAAAGATAAAAATATTCCCACTATTAAGTTCACAGGAGACAAAGTAAGCTCAAGCATTGTTAAACTACATCAATACAGCGAGGGAAAAACAGCCAGAGGTATTGGTGTCCAATTATTACATAACGGTAAACCTGTTCATATGGATACACCTCTTACTATAACTGAATGGGGAAGTGAAAAAGATCTTTATTATTTACCTCTTACTGCCCACTATTACCAAATAGATGATAAAGTAACCGGCGGAAAAGCTAATGCAACAATACATTTTACAATTGAATACAAATAGCTTTACAAACCATCTAATTTAACTTAAAGTATTAACATCACATTAACATGAGAAAAAAAGAGAAATTTTCCTCAGTGATGTTAATAATACAGCAGAATTAAAACCTGATTTAGACGATAAATAAAGCTGACATATTAATTTCACTAATAAACTATACCGGAAATATAATGGCACTACTCTTGCTTAACTTCTGTTATTAATAAATGGAGTTATTAGTAAATGGTGTTGTCAGTAATTAAGAATAAATCTCAACAGGCATAGATATGAAATCTTATTTACGGTTATTAATTTTTGCTGTTTTACTTTTCAATATCAATAAAATACATGCTGCTTGTGTTTTAGAATCCACAACGAGTAACGGCACTGTCTTTTTTGATTTAAATTCACTTAAATTAAACTTAAATACATCAAACACTAAAAGTATTCATGTCGCCAGATTCAGTGCCGAACAATTAGCTAGCAGTATGGGGCTCAATATAAATGACCCTATTTTTTCATGTGATGACAACGGATATTTGGTTTTTGGTGAAAGTATCTATCTTGGCATGTCAGGTAATACAGAGCATGGGACAGGAAAGTTAACAACAGGTATAGATAATCTCTATTTATATTTTGTTGCTCCTACCGGGAACCTAAATAATATGAGATATCCCACAACGAATGGCAGAACTTATATATATTACCCGCCAGAAAAGAAAAAAATCACTTGGAAAGATATCGGTGATATTGATGTTTATCTCTATAAAGAAGGTGAAATTAAATCGGGAAAATCATTGCATGCTGGAATAATTGCCATATTACAAACATCGAACGGCATCCGCCTAATAACAATAAAAAACAAAACAAGATATCATGTTACTGCTCAAGGTTGCATGGCTCTATCTGGCGATCAAACCGTTAGATTTCATGATGTTTACAGTTCTGCGTTTAAAGGAATAGGAACAACCGCGGGTCATGCTGATTTTAATATCGGCGTTGAATGTACAGAAAAAATCAAACCGACAATTACATTTTCAGCAAGAACAATCAATGGCACGCCAGAGAGTATTATTCAATTAGACAGAGCTAATACAACAAATACAGCCAAAGGGGTTGGTGTGCAAATCTTATATATGGGAACTCCCGTTCCTATTGGAAAACCATTTGTTGTAGGTTATTCTGACAGAAATTCTCGTTATAATTTACCTTTCACTGCCCGCTATTACCAGACCGAAGATCGAATAATAGGTGGAAAAGCTAACGCAATAGCACATTTTACCGTTCAATATGAGTGATATTAAGTATAAACTGTCTAGTATTTTCTTACCTGGATAATCAACATGGAACAAACAGTTATACACACTAAACAAGCACCGCTGCCAAAAAAAGATGGCAGTGGATTTATCACGCAAATCGAGTATGGAACGGTTGTTAAACACCCACAAGTGCATTTCTGGCAAGCTCGCTTTGAACTTTCACATTATCACGATGAATTGTTCAATCAATTAAATCTCCCCTTCCCTGACACATTAGCTAAAGCCGTCAAGAAACGGCGAGCTGAATATCTGGCAGCACGTTATTGCGCCAGACAACTTTTAGCGCAATTAGGGCAACCTGAATTTAATTTGATCTCTGGTAATGATCGCGCGCCAATCTGGCCGGAAGGTATTTGCGGTTCTGTTTCTCATTCAACTTATTGTGCAATTGTGCTGGCCGCGCCGCAAATTAATAACAGATTAATTGGTGTCGATGTAGAAGCTATCGTTGATCGTCAAAATATAGATGAAATCACAAAAATGATTGTGAATGACAGGGAAATTCAACTTCTGAAACATTGTCATTTACCATTTGAACAAGCGTTTACTCTTGCCTTTTCAGTAAAAGAGAGTTTGTATAAAGCGCTTTATCCACAAGTAAAACGATTCTTTGGTTTTGAAGCGGCTGAAATTACTGCCCTATCCCTCGAAAGTAATGAAATAACATTAGTGTTGCGGGAAAATCTCACCCATCATTACCCAACAGGTACAATATTTCGTGGGCAATTTATTATCTACCCACAGGAAATATTAACGCTAATTATTCAATAGCTAAAACTGATAATTGCTGATTTTGCTCAGCAATTTCACTATTATTCATTACCATCATTTTCAATAAAGACTCTATTTATTTAATATCCTTTTCTGTATTTATCAGCGAGTTATTGCCCACAGCAATTAATTCTTCCAGCAAAGCTGAAAGCTGAACTAGCTTTTCCGGCGAAAAGGCTTTTTCAATAGCCTGATATCCCTGCTCTACCTGCTCTTTCGCCTTGTCATAAAGTTTCTGACCATCCGGTGTTAAAGAAACATAAAGTTTGCGCTGGTCATTCATCGGTTTAAGACGAAAGATCAAGCCATCACGCTCCATGCGAGTCAATATCCCAGTCAAACTTGGGCGAAGAATACAGGTCTGGCAAGATAAATCATAAAAATCAATCGACCGATTATCAGACAGTACACGAATAATACGCCACTGCTGTTCAGTCAAATTATGACTCTTAAGGATTGGGCGAAAAAAACCCATCGCGGTTTCTCGCGCCTGAAGTAGTGCAATTGTCAGAGATTCATGCATGGGTAATGAAGGCTCTTATCTTAGAGCCTATCCCATTAGGCTATTTTATTTGCCATTGTTTGCAATAAATATGTTCATTCATAAGAATGGTCTGCAACAATAACGCCTATTGGGGTAGGCAGTTAATCACTGATTTACTCTCTGTCGAGAGTGCTATCTCACTCTATAACCACAATAAAAAGACTAGCACGTCCCCCAATCAACCACAAAGAAAAAATCATAAAAATATTAATAAGTAAATAAAAATAAACTCTGAAAATCAAGTTAATAAAAGGTTAATGTAGAAGCAATCGCTTTATCCAAAAAAACATTAATTAGTTGATTAATAAAGATAAAAAATAAATTTAGTAGAGATATTGTTACTGAGATCACAATTAAAATTAACAAACACATTAACATATTGCAACAATGCGTCTTGTGGTTTATTAATATATTAATAAATGCATCTCATACCTAATAGATTTCGAGTTGCAGCGCGGCGGCAAGTGAACGAATCCCCAGGAGCATAGATAACGATGTGACTGGGGTGAGTGAAAGCAGCCAACAAAGCAGCAGCTTGAAAGATGAAGGGTATAAAACCACCCGTTTAAGTTCATGAGGAATCGTTAATGAAAGGCACTGTCTTCGCCGTAGCCCTCAACCATCAGAGCCAAGTAGATTTCTGGCATGACTCATTTCAGCAAGCACCTTATAACACTTTACCTAAGACACCGGTGTGGTTTATTAAACCACGGAATACCGTTATCACCTCCGGTGAAGCGATTCCCCATCCTGTCGGTGAAGAGGTTCAAAGCGGTGCGACGCTGGCATTAATAATAGGTAAAACCGCCCGCAAAGTTGCTATTGAAAACGCAGCCGAATATATCGCAGGTTATGCATTAGCGAATGAAGTCAGCCTGCCTGAAACCGCTTTCTATCGTCCAGCAATAAAAGCTAAGTGTCGTGATGGTTTTTGCCCTATAGGCCAAATGACCAATCCTGAATCAATTGATGCGTTAGATATTATTACCGAAATCAATGGTCAGGAAGTCGATCGCTGGTCAACAGCCGATCTGGTGCGTTCAGCCACAGAATTAGTTGCAGCATTAAGTGATTTCGCCACCCTTAAAGAAGGAGATGTGATCCTGCTTGGGACTCCACACCAACGTGTTGCTATCAAACCAGACGACAAAGTTGTTATTCGGGCAGCAGGTTTCCCATCACTGGAAAATCAGGTTGTGCAAGCGGGAGAAGAAGCATGAAACACGCAAGAGTTCACTATCAAGGTTGCGATTTAATCGTTACTGTCGACGAACAGGAAAATGTCTGCCTGCCAGATGGCAGTAAAGTCAGCGGCGAATCCGTTCAATGGTTGCCGCCCGCAAACGGCACCCTGTTTGCTCTCGGTTTGAATTACGCTGATCACGCCACTGAGCTGGAATTCAAGCCCCCCGAAGAACCTTTAGTTTTTATCAAAGCCGCTAATACGCTAGCCGGTCATCGTCAGGTTTCTGTTCGTCCTGATAATGTGGAATACATGCATTATGAAGCTGAGCTGGTTGTTATCATCGGCAAAACCGCCCATAAGGTCACCAAAGAACACGCGATGGATTACGTTGCCGGCTACACCGTTTGTAACGATTACGCAATCCGTGACTATCTGGAAAATTATTATCGCCCTAACCTTCGGGTAAAAAGCCGCGATACATTAACCCCCATCGGTCCGTGGTTCGTTGATAAAGAAGATGTATCCGATCCGCATAATCTGACATTAAGCACCTGGGTTAATGGCGAATTACGTCAACGCGGTACAACCGCGGATCTGATCTTCAATATTCCATTCTTGATCGCTTATCTAAGCGACTTTATGACGCTGCAACCGGGAGACATGATCGCCACCGGCACGCCTAAAGGGTTGTCTGATGTGGTACCGGGTGATGAAGTTATTGTTGAAGTTGAAGGCGTTGGGCGTCTGGTTAACCGTATTGTCAGCCAGCAAGAGTATGAGGAGAGCCTGTCATGACCATAATTAATCATTGGATCAACGGCAAAAACGTCAGCAGTAAAACCTATTTTGAAACCACAAACCCAGCAACCGGCGAAGTGCTGGCTGAAGTCGCTTCCGGCGGGCAGGAAGAAATTGATCAAGCCGTCGCCGCCGCAAAGGCAGCCTTCCCTAAATGGGCAGATCTGCCGATGAAAGAGCGTGCGCGTCTGATGCGCCGTTTGGGTGAGTTGATCGATGAGAATGTGCCTGAAATCGCCGCAATGGAAACCAAAGATACCGGTCTGCCCATTCATCAAACACAAAATGTCCTGATCCCACGCGCTTCTCACAACTTCAACTTCTTTGCTGAAATTTGTCAGCAAATGAACGGCCATACCTATCCCGTTGATGACAAGATGCTCAACTATACGCTGGTGCAACCCGTTGGCGTCTGTGCGCTGATTTCTCCGTGGAACGTGCCATTTATGACCGCAACCTGGAAAGTTGCACCCTGTCTGGCGCTAGGTAACACCGCAGTGCTGAAAATGTCAGAACTTTCCCCATTAACGGCAAACCGTTTAGGAGAATTGGCTTTGGAAGCCGGTATCCCTGCCGGTGTGCTGAATGTGGTTCAGGGATATGGCGCTACCGCGGGTGACGCGCTGGTGAAACATCACGATGTACGGGCGGTTTCGTTTACCGGCGGCACAGTAACCGGTCGTCAGATTATAAAAAATGCCGGCCTGAAAAAATATTCAATGGAGCTAGGAGGGAAATCTCCGGTTCTGATCTTCGAAGATGCGGATATTGAACGTGCTCTGGATGCCGCCCTGTTCACCATTTTCTCTATCAACGGTGAACGTTGCACCGCAGGTTCACGTATTTTTATTCAGGAAAGTATCTACCCAGAGTTTATTAAACGTTTTGCTGAACGCGCCAATCGTTTACGGGTTGGTGATCCACAAGATCCAAATACTCAGATCGGCGCACTTATCAGCAAGCCGCATTGGGAGAAAGTCTCCGGTTACATCCGTCTGGGAGTAGAAGAAGGCGCAACCCTGCTGGCCGGCGGCCCAGATAAACCGATTGATTTGCCGGCACACCTAAAAGAGGGCAATTTCCTGCGCCCAACGGTGCTGGCGGATGTTGATAACCGGATGCGGATTGCTCAAGAGGAAATCTTCGGCCCTGTCGCCTGCCTGCTGCCATTTAAAGATGAAGCAGAAGGTCTGCGTCTGGCAAATGACGTGGAGTACGGTCTGGCTTCTTATATCTGGACGCAGGATGTCAGCAAAGTCTTACGTCTGGCCCGTAATATTGAAGCCGGCATGGTATTCGTCAACACCCAAAACGTCCGTGACCTGCGTCAGCCATTCGGCGGCGTGAAAGCCTCCGGCACCGGCCGCGAAGGCGGCGAATACAGTTTTGAAGTGTTTGCTGAGATGAAAAACGTTTGTATCTCGATGGGGGATCATCCAATCCCGCGTTGGGGGATATAACCGTTTCATCAGCGTTAACCACGGCGAATTCCGGTTCGCCGTCCTGATATCAAATGAGGATTTTATGGGTAAGTTAGCGTTAGCAGCCAAAATTACACATGTGCCATCCATGTATCTGTCTGAACTACCGGGGAAACATCACGGTTGCCGTCAGGGAGCCATTGATGGTCACAAAGAGATCAGTCGCCGTTGCCGTGAAATGGGGGTCGATACCATTATTGTGTTTGATACGCACTGGCTAGTGAATAGCGCCTATCACATCAATTGCGCCGACCATTTCTCCGGCATTTACACCAGTAATGAATTACCCCACTTCATCCGGGATATGAGTTACGAATATGACGGCAATCCCGAATTAGGGCAAATAATCGCAGAAGAGGCGCGCAATCTCGGCGTGCGTGCTCAGGCGCATGAAATCCCGAGCCTGAAACTGGAGTACGGCACGCTGGTGCCGATGCGTTACATGAACAGCGACCGGCATTTCAAAGTCGTCTCGGTCTCCGCATTCTGTACGGTCCACGCTTTTGAAGATAGTCGTCGTCTTGGGGAAGCGATTCTGAAAGCGATTGAGAAATATGATGGTACCGTGGCGGTCCTCGCCAGCGGTTCCCTTTCTCACCGTTTTATTGATGATCAACGCGCTGAAGAGGGCATGAACAGCTACACCCGAGAATTCGACGAACAGATGGATCATCGGGTGGTTCAGCTCTGGAAAGAGGGCAAATTCAAAGAGTTTTGCAAGATGTTGCCGGAATATGCAGATTATTGTTATGGCGAAGGCAATATGCACGACACCGTGATGCTATTAGGCCTACTCGGTTGGGATAAATATGACGGTAAAGTGGAATTTCTGACCGAACTGTTTGCCAGTTCCGGCACCGGACAAGTCAACGCCGTATTCCCGCTGCCTGACTACATCGCCAATAAACCCGCTATCGCCTGATTAGGAGCAACCTATGCCACATTTTTATGCTGAATGTACAGAAAATATCCGTGAACAAGCCAACTTGCCAGAATTGTTTGCCAAAGTGAATCAGGCGCTGGCGGATACTGGCATTTTCCCATTAGCCGGCATACGCAGCCGCGCCATCTGGCTGGATACCTGGCAAATGGCCGATGGTCAACATGATTATGCCTTTGTCCATATGACGCTGAAAATCGGCGCAGGACGCAGCCTTGAAAGCCGCCAACAGGTTGGTGAGATACTGTTTCCCCTGATCAAACAACATTTTGCCTCGCTGATGGCGCAACGTTACCTTGCTCTCTCTTTTACAATGGAAGAATTAGATCCGGTATTGAACTACAAACAAAACAACGTCCACGCCCTGTTTCGTAAGGAGTAGTGATGCCGAAGCCTTTTCATCAGCATCCTCCTCGTTGGTTAATCCCTTTATTAGGCGCATTGGTGGCCTTCGGGCCTCTGTCGATTGATATGTACCTGCCAGCCTTGCCGGAAATGGCAAGGCAATTACAGGCAACACAAGGGCAAATGCAACATACCTTGGGCGTATTTTTCGCCGGTTTCTGTATTGGCATGTTGTTATACGGCCCACTGAGCGACCATTTAGGACGAAGAAAACTGCTACTCAGCGGTATCGCATTATTTGTCGTTGCCAGTGCGTTGTGCACATTGGCGACACAAGTTGAACACTTGATTTTACTGCGCGCATTACAAGCATTTGGCAGCGGCGCCGCCGTGGTCATGGGCCGAGCTATCGCCCGTGATATTTATGGTCCACAGCAATTACCACGCGTGCTATCCCTCATGACTTTAGTGACCATGATAGCGCCGCTTATCGCCCCATTACTTGGCGGCTTACTGTTAACCTATTTCAATTGGCAGGCCATATTTACGCTATTGAGCCTGTTTGGCTGTATCAGTGGAATATTATTACTATTTTTATTGCCAGAAACGCTACCTGCTCAGAGTAACAATGGAAAACTTATCACCGCTTTTAAAAATTACGGCAAGTTACTGACTGACGGCGAAGCTATGGCAACTATCGGCACATTGGCATTCACTTGTGCCGCCATGTTCGCATTTATCAGTGGTTCCCCTTTCGTCTATATCAATTACTTTCAGGTTCCGGCGAATTACTACGGCTTACTGTTCGCCTGTAATGCGCTAGGCATGATGGCAATCGTGCTGCTCAATGTCCGTTTACTAAAAGTCTACGATCTTTCTCGTCTGTTATTTATCCAAACCAGTGCTCAATTACTGTTTGGTATCTTACTGGTTATCTTTTATCAGCAAAGTCTGACTGTGATCGTCATTTTGGTCGTACTGTTTATCTCGCTAGTTAATGCCATTGGCACTAACAGCCTCTCTTTATTACTTCAACATCGCGGTCAACTTGCCGGTAGCGCCAGCGCGCTCGCTATTTCCGCACAATTCGCTATGGCGGCATTCGCCAGTGTCGCCGTCTCTTTACTACAAGATGAAACCCCTTTTGCTATGGCCCTTGTGATGGCAGTTTGCGCTGGATTGTGTTGGTTATGCCAACAACTAGCCACTTTCTACCAGCGAAAACCACTCACCCAAGCGTCTTCAGGAGAAAAAAATTATGACAAATAATGTAAATACAGAATTTAATGTAAATATAGAATTATTACGTCAACAAGCTTATATCAACGGACAGTGGGTTGATGCCGATAACCAAGCAACTTTTAAGGTGACTAACCCGGCAAATGGTGAAGTTATCGCACACGTCAGTAATATGGGCGCCGCTGAAACAGAACGCGCAATTACCGCCGCGCAACAAGCCCTGCCTGCCTGGAGAGCAATGACAGCCAAACAACGCAGCCAGATTCTGCAACGTTGGTTTCAGTTAATGATGGCAAATCAACAGGCACTGGCTGAATTGTTGAGCCGGGAGCAAGGGAAATCGCAAGCAGAAGCAATGGGCGAGATCGCTTATGGCGCCAGCTTTATCGAGTGGTTTGCGGAAGAAGGTAAACGTACCTACGGTGAAACTATTCCAAGCCCGATGCCCGGCCGACGAATCGTCACGATCAAACAACCTATCGGCGTTGTGGCCGCCATCACACCGTGGAACTTCCCCAATGCCATGATCACCCGCAAAGTTGGCCCTGCTCTGGCCGCTGGCTGTACGGTGATCCTAAAACCGGCCTCAGAAACCCCGCTTTCCGCTCTGGCTCTGGCCGCGTTGGCGGAACAAGCTGGCGTTCCTGCTGGCGTATTCAATGTAGTGACAGGCGTCGATGCGAAAACCATCGGCGGGGTGCTGACTCAAAGTCCGATTATTCGCAAACTCTCTTTTACTGGTTCAACCCGTATCGGCAAGCTATTGATGGCACAAAGCGCCGACACCGTGAAAAAGCTATCGCTGGAATTAGGCGGCAATGCGCCATTTATCGTCTTTGATGATGCTGATATTGATGCCGCTGTACAGGGGGCGTTAATAGCTAAATTCCGCAACAGCGGTCAAACCTGTGTTTGCGCTAACCGAATTTTGGTGCAGGAAACCATTTATGACATTTTCGCCGAACGTCTGGCGCAAGCCGTTAATCAGTTGCAGGTTGGTCCGGCCAGCGATGCCAAATCACAACAAGGCCCACTGATCAATCAAGCCGCCGTCGATAAAGTAGAGGAACATATCAATGACGCCATTTCCCACGGCGCACGCATATTAGCAGGAGGTAAACCACACGCTCTGGGCGGTCTGTTCTTCGAACCTACCGTACTGGCTGATGTCAATGAATCCATGCTTATCTCCCAAGAGGAAACATTCGGGCCTATTGCGCCGCTCTTCAAATTCCGTGATGAGGCAGAAGCCATCCGTCTGGCAAATGATACTGAATTTGGTCTGGCGGCTTATTTTTATTCCCGCGACATCGGTCGAATCTACCGTGTGGCCGAAGCGCTGGAAAGCGGCATGGTCGGGATCAATGAAGGTTTGATTTCTAATGAAGCTGCCCCATTCGGCGGCATTAAACAATCGGGCTTGGGACGTGAAGGTTCACGTTACGGCATCGAAGATTATCTGGAAGTGAAATACCTCTGCTTTGGCGGCATCGAGGACACAGGAGTTTAACTGCATGTTACAGAAAGAAGTCGTATCACAGGTTGCGCATCGTCTGCATCAGGCAGAAAAAAGCCGTGAACAAATACGCCAGATCTCACTGGATCACCCTGAAATCACCATTGATGATGCTTATGCGATTCAGCGTCACTGGGTGGATTTGAAAATTGCCGAAGGTCGTGTCCTCAAAGGTCATAAAATTGGCCTGACCTCAAAGGCCATGCAAGCCAGCTCACAAATCAGCGAGCCAGATTATGGCGCTCTGCTGGATGATATGTTTTTCCCTGATGGTAGTGATATTCCATGCGATCGCTTTATCGTGCCTCGTATTGAGGTCGAACTGGCATTCATTCTGGCAAAACCTTTACGTGGCCCGAACTGCACACTGTTTGATGTTTACAATGCAACCGATTACATCATTCCA
Organism: Photorhabdus aballayi; assembly: GCF_026153155.1. Classification (NCBI taxonomy): domain Bacteria; kingdom Pseudomonadati; phylum Pseudomonadota; class Gammaproteobacteria; order Enterobacterales; family Morganellaceae; genus Photorhabdus; species Photorhabdus aballayi. Next base: position 37,919 of record NZ_JAPFCD010000043.1, read on the forward strand.
GCATTGGAATTGATCGATGCCCGTTGCCATAACATCGATCCGGAAACCAAGCGTCCACGCAAAGTGTTCGATACGATTTCTGACAATGCCGCCAACGGCGGCGTCATTATGGGCGGCCGCCCAATTAAACCCGATCAGTTTGATCTGCGCTGGATCAGCGCCCTGCTCTATCGCAATGGCGTGATTGAGGAATCCGGCGTCGCGGCTGCGGTACTTAATCATCCGGCTAACGGCGTCGCATGGTTAGCCAACAAACTGGCCCCACATGGCGTTCAGCTTGAAGCGGGACAAATCATTCTCAGTGGATCTTTTACCCGCCCGGTTCCAGCCAATAAAGGGGATACCTTCCATGTGGATTACGGCCCCATCGGCGCTATCAGTTGCCGTTTTGTTTAAGGAGAAAAAATATGGATCGGTTAACCAACACATTTAAACAAGCGTTAAAAGCAGGCCGCCCACAAATCGGCCTATGGTTGGGGCTTTGCAGCCCCTATAGTGCTGAATTAGTGGCTGGAGCCGGTTTCGACTGGCTACTTATTGATGGCGAACACGCACCGAACGATATTCAGACGATTTTAAGCCAATTGCAAGCCATCGCCCCTTACCCAAGCCATCCCATTGTGCGCCCGCCCTGGAATGATCTGGTCATCATCAAGCAGCTACTGGATATCGGCGCTCAAACGTTATTAATCCCCATGATACAAAACGCCGAGCAGGCGTATGAAGCTGTTCGCGCAACCCGTTATCCACCGGAGGGTATCCGTGGTGTGGGTAGCGCTCTGGCAAGAGCTTCCCACTGGAACAGAATTCCTGATTATCTACATCGCGCCAACGATGAAATCTGCGTTCTGCTTCAAGTGGAAACCCGTGAAGCACTCCGTAACCTGCCGGAGATCCTCGAAGTAGACGGTGTGGATGGCGTCTTTATCGGCCCGGCGGATCTGAGCTCCGATATGGGCTTTACCAATAATCCGCACCATCCTGAAGTGAAAGCCGCAATTGAGCAGGCAATCGCTCAAATCAAAGCGGCGGGCAAAGCGCCAGGCATTCTGATGTCAGCACCCAATGTTGCTGAACATTACCTAAAACTCGGCGCCCTATTCGTTGCTGTCGGTATTGATACAACTTTACTGGCTCGGACAGCGGAAGCGCTGGCGGCACGATTTATTGCGGACAAAGAGTTGCCGGCAACACCTTCATCCGGTGTTTATTAATCTCAGCAATCACCATTTAACAACCGATTTACTCAACAAGCTTTTAATTTCCTAAACAACGTAATACACATAAAACAGTAATTAAGGAAAATGATAATGAGCGATTCATCAACTGCCGTACAACAGCCGGATCTTCCGGTCGGTCAACATAAACCGTTAACGGCACAACAGCAATCCGTCATTAACAAGCTATTCCGTCGCCTGATTATTTTCCTATTCGTCTTATTTGTATTTTCGTTTCTGGATCGAATTAATATCGGGTTTGCCGGCCTGACAATGGGTAAAGATCTTGGATTGAACGCCACAATGTTCGGTCTGGCAGCAACGCTGTTCTATGTCACTTATGTTATTTTCGGTATTCCTAGCAATATCATGCTCAGCATTGTCGGAGCGCGACGCTGGATAGCCGCGATCATGGTGCTCTGGGGGATTGCCTCCACCGCCACTATGTTCGCCACCGGACCAACCAGTCTGTATATCTTGCGGATGCTGGTCGGTATCGCCGAAGCAGGTTTCGTGCCGGGTATCCTGTTGTATCTGACTTACTGGTTTCCAGCTTACTATCGCGCCCGCGCCAATGCGCTGTTTATGGTGGCAATGCCGGTGACGATGGCGTTTGGTTCTCTGGCTTCCGGTTATATTCTGGAAATGGATGGCTTATTGAACCTTCACGGCTGGCAATGGTTATTTCTGCTAGAAGGTTTTCCTTCGGTATTATTGGGAATTGTCGTTTGGTTCTATCTTGATGATTCACCCAAATGCGCTAACTGGCTAACAGATGAAGACAAAAAATGCTTACAAGAGATGATGGATAACGACCAGTCCGTTCAAATTCAACCGGCAAGTTCATCAACTCATCAAGCAATGCAAAAACGCAGTATATGGAGTGAGATTTTCGCGCCGATCATGTTGATGTATATCCTGGCCTACTTCTGTCTAACCAATACTCTGAGTGCGATTAATATCTGGACGCCACAGATTGTGCAAAGCTTCAATCAAGGCAGCAGTAACATTATGATCGGCATTCTGACTGCCATTCCTCAATTTTGCACCATCATCGGGATGGTTTACTGGAGTCGCCGTTCAGACCGATTACAAGAACGTAAAATGCATACGGCTCTACCCTATTTGTTCGCCGCCGTGGGCTGGATATTAACCTCATTGACCAACCATAGCGTCATTCAGCTCATTGGAATTATTATGGCTTCAACCGGTTCATTTACCGCAATGGCGGTCTTCTGGACCACGCCGGATCAAGCTATTAGCTTACGGGCAAGAGCAATCGGCATTGCGGTTATTAGCGCTACAGGTAATATAGGTTCAGCCCTCAGTCCGTTGTTAATCGGCTGGCTGAAAGATCAAACAGGAAGCTTTAATACCGGTCTCTATTTTGTCGCCGGGTTACTGGTCATTGGCGCAGCCATTATCTGGCTAATTCCGATGAAACACGCCAGACAGAGAATAACGCAGTAATTTCAATAAAAAGGAAAAACCATCATGACTGAGCCTATCATAGCCAATATTGATATCAGCAAGGATTATGATGAAACCCAAGGCACTGATGATGTGCATTATCAGACCTTTGGCCGGATGGCGGCATTTTTTGGTCGTAATATGCAAGCTCATCGTCACGATGGTTTCTTCCAACTTCATTTTTTAATCACCGGCCATATTGAATTACAGTTGGATGCTCAACATTATTCTGTACAAGCACCGTTGTTTATCCTGACTCCTCCCTCTGTTCCTCACGCTTTTTTCACTCAAGATGATAGTGACGGATATGTCCTCACCGTGCGGCAAGATCTGATATTACCGTTATTAGAATCGCTCTATCCGGCTAATAAAGATATTCTTGATATTCCGGCTATTTGCCTATCCGTTGCTGATAAACCGGAAGAGCTAGCCGCTTTTAATCACTATTGGGCGTTAATCGCCCGCGAATCATCTAACAACTTTATTGGTCGAGAGCAATCGCTGACATTTTTAGCGCAAGCCATATTTACCCTGTTATTGCGTAATATTCCTCTTGATGATCACCCGACAAATGGCGTGCGAGGAGAAATTAAATTGTTTCAGCGCTTTAACCAATTAATAGACAATCATTATCATCATCATCTTTCCGTACCGGAATATGCCCATAAGTTAGGTATTACAGAATCGCGATTAAAAGATATGTGCCGTCGGTTTACCAATCGTCCGCCGAAACGACTCATCTTCGATCGTCAACTGCGTGAAGCCAAACGACTATTATTATTCAGTGATTGCCCAGTATTTGAAGTTGCTTATCAGCTCGGATTTAAAGATCCCGCCTATTTTGCCCGCTTCTTTAATCGATTAGTCGGCAGCCCGCCTAGTTATTGGCGAGAAAGAAATATTCACGAAAAATAAATATCCATGCTAATTATACCAAGCCCGGCATTTTATTCTGCTTGTTCAGCAAATCTCGTGCTATTAATTCGTGCTAAACTTACTCATTTTTATTACGAAATCACTTCCAAGAATTAAAATTCTGAATATACTGAGACTCTGTAACTCACTGGAACTTTTTGAAGGATAAATGATGGCAACCGGAGTGCCGATATAAATAAATTTATTTAAGAAAAGGAAACACAACACATGCAAGGCCCTCACTATACGGCAGATAAATTCAGATCCCCACGTTTTGGCGTCACCGATTTCATACGTTATAAATGGCGATCCAGCAAT